>CBHCMH010000446.1:0-2269 GCA_965974445.1 uncultured Rhizorhapis sp. | reverse complement strand
CCCGCTACAGACCGGGAGATCGTGATATCTCATCAAGCTGGGCGCGCGCGTCGATCCGCGGGATATTTGTCGGCTCCAAGGCTATGGCGGTCCGGTTGAACGCTTATATCGATCGTCATGGCATTCATCCGGTGATCGATCGCACCTTCCCGATCGAGCAGGCGATTGATGCCTACCTATATCAGTCGTCCGCCAGCCTGTTCGGGAAGGTCGTAAAAACGCTGTAGGAGAAATGCATGGCAGACGTGCTGGGATGGGGACAACGGCTGGGCGCGGTCGCGCAGATCGCGTTCGTGGTCGAGGATCTGGGCCGAGCGATCGAACATTTCGTTCGCGATCAGCGCGCGGGGCCGTTCTTCGTGCTCGAACACTTCCTGCAACCGGGCCAGATCTACCGCGGAGAGGAAAGCCGGGCCGACGTTGCACTGGCAATGGGCTTTTCGGGCCAGACCTGGTTCGAGCTGATCCAGCCGCTGGACAGCGAGCCTTCAATCTATCGGGAAACCATCGAGGCGCGCGGGTACGGCTTCCATCATCATGGTATCTCCTTTGCTGATGTCGAGGCGGAACTGCCGCGCTTTCAGGCCGGCGGCTGGCAAGAGGTTTTCCGTTCCGCCGTCCCGACCGGCGGTGACGTAATCTATCTGGAAAATCCGGCGTCCCCATCTCCCGGCTTTCTTGAACTGCTGCCGGCAACGCGGGGAATGGACGATGCCTTCACGCGCTTCTGGGAGGCGGCCCAAGGCTGGGATGGAAAGGATCCGATCCGGTCGTTCGTCTGAACTGTCGCCTCGTCTCGCCCTGAAAATCGTTAATTCAACGGCAGAATATGCATGGCTGCCCCAATCTCCGACAAGGCCGAGATCGTCGATTTTCCCTTTGCCTTCAGGGTATCGTGGCGAGCATCGCCTCGAAGCTGGCGCGAACTTCGGCGGGCGGGTGTGTGAAATCGATGTCTCCGCCCCGCATCGCGGCGATCAGTTGGTCGAGCGCGGGGTTGGCAGGCCTGGCGTAGCTCATTCTTCCATCACGAGCACGGGTTTCACCACTTCGCCGCTTTCGCCGGCGCTGACCGCCTCATTGATCTGATCGAACGGGAAGTAGCGAATGAGGCGGTCGTAGGGAAAGCGGCCAGCCAGATGATGCTCGACCAGCTCTGGCAGGAAGCCGTGGAGGTCGGAATCCCCTCCCAATATGCCCTTCACCGTGCGTCCGCCTCCCATAAAGGCGCTTTCGTTAAATTCCAGCCTATCACTCGGGTTGGAAGCGCCGACGATGCCGAGCACGCCCTTGGGCGCCAGCAGGTCGAAAATCCGTTCGATGATCCGGTTAATCCCGGTCGTGTCCAGAGCATAGGCAAGGCCTTGCGGGCAAAGCTCTCGAATCGCGGCATAGGGGTCCGCCGCGCCGTCGAGAACATGCGTCGCGCCAAGCTCCAGCGCCAGTGAATGGCGATTCTCATGAAGATCGACGGCGATGATCGGGTTGGCACCGGCGATCCGCGCCGCCATAACCGCCGCAAGCCCCACGGCTCCCGCGCCGAAGATCGCGATCGGAAGCCTCGCCAGAACGTTCATGCTCCGCAGCACCGCGCCAGCGCCAGTCATCAGCCCACATCCCAGCGGCGCGAACTGCCGCTGGGGCAAATGCGCCGCGCTGTCCGGAATACGCACCACATTGCGAGCCGTGACAAGG
Organism: uncultured Rhizorhapis sp.; assembly: GCA_965974445.1. Classification (GTDB taxonomy): domain Bacteria; phylum Pseudomonadota; class Alphaproteobacteria; order Sphingomonadales; family Sphingomonadaceae; genus Rhizorhapis. The sequence goes on along the minus strand of CBHCMH010000446.1, from coordinate 574 downwards.
GCATGCCCGGCAAAGGCCGACTGCCCGAAGAAGTACGCCGCTATCGGCTCCTCTCCGACATGCACGGTATGGCTGCCGTCGGGCCGCACGCCGAAAAAATTGTGCGGGCCGAAATTATAGCAGTAGGTCGGGCTTTCATGCGCGCATGCTGAACAGACGCCGCAGCTGTTAAAGCTCATCAGGACCCGGTCACCTGTCGATAGGCCGGAGACCCCCGGCCCAACCTTCTCCACCACGCCGGTGCCTTCATGGCCGAGCACCGCCGGCAGGGGAACCGGCACCTGGCGGTCGCGGACGGCAAGGTCGGTGTGGCAGATCCCGCAGGCAATGATGCGCACCAGGATTTCGCCTTCGCGAGGCTCGTCCAGCGTAACGTCTTCTATGGAGAATTCGGAACCCTCCGATCGGCAGATTGCGGCCTTGGTCCTGATCATTGTTCTGGTTCCCGCCAGAATTCTGGAAGGGACGCAGGCACGGCCGGCACCGTGACTGCGTCCCCTCAGGTCCGACTTTAGAAGCTGAAGCCCAGCCGTGCGTACCATTCAACCGGACGGCTGTAGGTGCCGTAGATCTG
>CBHCMH010000445.1:0-2319 GCA_965974445.1 uncultured Rhizorhapis sp. | reverse complement strand
CTGACTGGCGACGACGAGTGCAAACGCGAACGTGATCAGCGATACCGCAAGCGCCTTGATCAACAGGTCGTTCACCGACAGCTTTACGCCCCGGTTTGCCAAGCCCGCGTTCAACTCCCCGCGCAGCTTCAACAGCTTGTCGAGACGAATATCCACAGTGAGGTAAATGTGCGGCACCGTCTGCTTGGATTCGGTAAGCCGCCGCGCAATCGTCTTGCGCATGCCGGAAAGCTTCACCGCCTCATGCGGGATACCGAAGTCCTGACCTCCGGAGGGCGCAGGAGCCGGTGCCGGACGCGCCGCCGCTGGAGCGGGGACAGCGGCAGGCGCTGCGGCCGGAGCCTTCGCTCCGGGCGATGCCGTGTCGATGTCGGACTTGACGATGCGGCCGCCGGGGCCCGAGCCCTGAATGGCGGAAAGGTCCACCCCTTTCTGTTCGGCAAGGCGGCGCGCCAGCGGGCTCGCCTTGACGCGATCGCCAGCCTCTGATGCCGCTTTTTGCGGTACGGGATCGTGGCGGGGCGCAGCTTCGGCAGGCGCGGCGGCCTCCGCTGTAGCTTTGGCTGGCGCTTCGACCTTGGCGGCGGTTGCTGCGGGGGCGCTCACGCTGCCGGCATCCTCACCATCTTCCGCCATCACCGCGATGACGGTGCCGACCTTCACATTTTCCGCGCCTTCGGGGATCAAGATCCGGGCGACGGTGCCATCGTCAATGGCTTCGAACTCCATCGTCGCCTTGTCGGTCTCGATCTCGGCCAGCAAATCGCCCGCGGAAACGCTGTCGCCTTCCTTGACCAGCCATTTGGCGAGGGTCCCTTCCTCCATAGTCGGCGAAAGTGCGGGCATTTGGATGTTTATTGCCATGGGGAGCCGGTGCCTTCTCTCTCTTCTGATTCCGCAACGAAAACCCGTTACTTGACAGTTTGACGCCGCTGGTCAAGGCCATGACTTGAACAGATTGCCGTTATAGCCCAGATTTCTTATGCGCAAACCCGGAAGGATGCCCCAATGCGAACCTATCTGGTTGTTGTAGATGAAACCAAGGAAGCTGGTGTCGCACTGCGCTTTGCTGCCCGGAGAGCCGCTAAAACCGGGGGTGCGGTGCAGATTGTCGCGCTCATTCCTCCAGCGGAATTTGTCCAATGGGGTGGGGTTCAGGCCACAATCGAAGACGAAGCCCACCAACGCGCGGAAGCACTGCTGGCTGGAGCCGCCGGATCGCTGATGGAGGAAACCGGAATTCGTCCCTCCATCACCGTGCGTTCCGGAGACCCGGTGCAGGTGGTGCGCAAGATGCTGATGGACGACGACAAGATCGCGGCGCTTGTGCTCGGCGCGGCCGCTACGGGGGCGCCCGGTCCGCTGGTCAGTCATTTTTCAGGCACGGACGCAGGATCGCTCCCTTGCCCGGTGATGATCATTCCAGGTTCGCTCAGCCGGGAGGCGATCGACCGGCTGAGCTGAGCCTGGCGTCTATAGAGTTCTTCTGACCCAGATCGATTCAACACCGTTCGTGCCGAGCGAAGTCGAGGGGCGCTGGCCTGGAGCAAAATGTCTCGACTTCGCTCGACAAGAACGGCCCTATCCAGGACAGAAAAGGTCTAGGCGGCATTCTCCTGCCACCAGTGCTGGAACGCAGCTTGCTCGCCTTCGGTCATATGCAGCCCCAGTTTGCTCCGCCGCCACAGGCAATCCTGCGTGGTCGTCGCCCATTCATGGTCCCGCATCCACCGCGCTTCGACTTCGGTGAAGCCCGCGCCGAAGTTGCGGCCCATATCTGCCTCGTCGCGCACCGCCCCCAGCATTTCGTGCAGCATCGTGCCATAGGCGCGGCCCATGCGCAGTGACCGTTCGTCGCCCAGAAAGGGCCAAAATCCGCGTATCTGAGAGAGAAATTCGGTAAAATCCGCAATTGCACCCCCTGGAAAGACCAGGGCGCGGCTGCTCCGATAATATTGCCAGCCGGCAACCCCCGCCAGCAGACCCAACGCTTCCTCCGCAAGATGCCGCGCCGTGGTGATCTTGCCGCCGAATATCGACAGGAGCGGCGCGCCGCCCTCATCCAGCTCCAGCACATAATCGCGCGTTACCGCCTTCGCATCCGCCGTGCCATCGTCATAGAGCGGCCTTACTCCGCCAAAGCTGTGCACCACATCAGCAGGGGTGATGGGGTCGGTGAAATAGAGATTGGCCGCGGAACAAAGATATTCGATTTCTTCGCGCGATACCGCCGTTTCATCGGCCTGTTGCACCGTCACCTCAGTGGTGCCGATCAGCGTGAAGAGCTGCTCGAAGGGAATGGTGAAGACGATCCGGCGA
>CBHCMH010000444.1:0-2328 GCA_965974445.1 uncultured Rhizorhapis sp. | reverse complement strand
CTCCCAGCCGTTCGGCATCCTTCGTCACCCGCAGCACAGCGTCATGCTCTACCGCCGACGTCGCAATCCGCGCCGCCTTCGCCCGGCCAAGCCCGATGGCGATCGCCTCGCTCGCGCCGCTGGTGAAAATCACATGGCCGTTCCATCCAAGCGCCGCCGCAATCCGCCCCCGCGCGTCCTCCAGCGCCGCCCGCGCCGCCCGGCCGTCGGCATGCGGCGAAGACGGGTTGGCCCACCGCTCCAGCCCGCGCAACATCGCCTCCCGCGCTTGCGGCAACACCGGCGTCGTGGCGGCATGGTCGAGATAAAGACGGTCGGACAAGATGACTGAACTCATTTTATTGCGAAACGGGATCGAATTTCTATATAGGGCGTAACTTCGCTCGCGCACCCCAAAGCTTGGTTTCTCAAAGGGTGCGCGACTCAATCTTTTTGCCAAGTTAGGTCGCAATGCCAGCAGTCATTTTTCCTGGTCCCGAAGGTCGCCTGGAAGGGCGCTTCAGCCCAGCGCCCCGTCCCCGCGCGCCCGTCGCGATGATCCTGCACCCGCACCCCCAGGGCGGCGGCACGATGAACGACCGGATTACCCAGGCGCTTTACAAGACATTTCAGCGTCGCGGCTTTGCCACGCTGCGCTTCAACTTCCGTGGTGTCGGGCGCAGCCAGGGCACGTTCGACAATGGCGTTGGCGAACTGTCCGACGCCGCCGCAGCGCTCGATTGGGTCCAAAGCTTCCATCCCGAGGCGCAGACCACCTGGATCGCCGGGTTCAGCTTCGGCGCGTGGATCGGCATGCAGCTTTTGATGCGACGCCCGGAAATCCGCGGCTTCATCTCGGTCGCGCCGCCCGCAAACATGTACGACTTCACCTTCCTTGCCCCCTGCCCTTCGTCGGGCATCATCGTTCAGGGCGCGGCGGACGAAGTCGTGGCGGCGGGCGCGGTGCAGAAACTGGTCGATAAGCTGCGCACGCAAAAGCATATCACGATCCACCACGACGAAATCCCGCGCGCGAACCATTTCTTCGAGCATGAGCTGGAACAGCTCATGAAATCGGTGGACAATTATCTGGACATGCGCCTGGCCCCGGATTCGCCGATCAAATGAGGTGAGGCGGGCCTTACTCCCCTCCCGCTTGCGGGAGGGGTTGGGGGAGGGCCTGTAGGGATAGGGGTGGTGACATGCCCTCCCCTGACCCCTCCCGCAAGCGGGAGGGGAATCTTCGCTCCCCCTACCAGCCACCCACCGGCACCACCCACACCGCCACATTCCCGAACATCACCAGCGCCGCGATCAGCATCAGCAGGCCGCGCTTGTAGTCGCGCCGCTTGGCGATCATCCAGCCGCTGCCGCCCAGCAGGAACAGCCCGGCCAGCATGAAGATCGATAGAACTAGGTCGCTCACGTAAAACCCTCCGTTGCGCCGGCCCGATAGGCCCCCTTGTTACCCCAAAGCAATATATATTGCGCAAATATGACGCAGCGCCGCAATGGATGGTGGCCTTTCTCCCCCACTGATATTATGAGCCGCGCGAGACCGACTCTCCAGGAAACAGGATCGCCCCAGCCATGCGCATCGCCATCGCTTCCGACCATGCGGCCATCGAATTGAAGGCGGCGCTCATCGCCTGGCTGCGCGAACAGGATCATGAAGTCGATGATCTTGGCCCCGAAGGCGCAGCCAGCGTGGACTATCCCGATTATGGCTACAAGCTCGCCAAGGCGATCGAGAGCGGCGCGGCCGATTGGGGCATTGCGCTTTGCGGATCGGGCATCGGCATATCGATCGCGGTCAACCGCAATCCAGCCTGCCGTTGCGCTTTGGTGTCCGAACCGCTTTCCGCCATGCTGGCGCGCGAACATAATGATGCCAATGTCATCGCCATGGGCGCACGGCTGGTCGGCATTGAAATGGCCAAGGCCTGCATCGCTTCCTTCATCAACACCGGCTTTGGCGGCGAACGGCATCAGCGCCGTGTCGACAAGCTCTCCAATCCAGCGCTCTGATCCGGAAAGGCCATATTCATGAGCACCGCAATCCTTGCCAACCAGACCAGCGAAGTCCGTTCGGACGGCTTTTTCACCGGTGGCCTGGCCGGCTCCGATCCGGAAATCTTCGACGCCATTCGCGGAGAGCTGAAGCGTCAGCAGGACAAGATCGAGCTGATCGCATCGGAAAATATCGTGTCGAAGGCGGTGCTGGAGGCGCAGGGTTCGATCCTCACCAACAAATATGCCGAAGGTTATCCGGGCAAGCGCTATTATGGCGGCTGCGAATATGTGGACGTGGTGGAAACCCTGGCGATCGAGCGAGCGAAAAAGCTGTTC
>CBHCMH010000443.1:0-2341 GCA_965974445.1 uncultured Rhizorhapis sp. | reverse complement strand
ATGCCAAAAGTGACGTTCAAGAGCCATGATGGGGACGTGCGGGAGGTGGATGTCGCTGCTGGCCGTTCGCTGATGCTGGCTGCGACGATGAACGGCGTTCCGGGCGTCGATGCCGACTGCGGCGGGACGCTGTCCTGCGCCACCTGTCATGTCTATGTCGATCCGCAATGGATAGACCGTCTGCCGGCCATGGACGACGTCGAAAACGACCTGCTTGAGAACACCGCCTGCGAACGAACCGGCAACAGTCGGCTGTCCTGCCAGATCATCGTGACCGATGAGCTGGAAGGGCTGAGCGTCGAGGTTCCGGAACGTCAGTTCTGACATGAGCGGCCTGCTCATTGTCGGTGGCTCCTATGCCGGGCTGAACATCGCGGCATCGGCGCGGCAACATGGCTTCGACGGCGCGATCACAATGCTGACCGAAGAGGCGTTTCTGCCCTACCACCGGCCGCCGCTTTCGAAGGGATATCTGACCGGCGCGGTCGATGCCGAAAGCCTGCCGCTGCGCGGAGAAGTCTTTTATCGCGACAATCAGGTGGACGTGGTCTTCGGCGCGCGTGCCGAACATGTCGAGCCGGAAGGCCGTGTCGTAACGACCAAGGGGACGTTCGGGTTCGACAAGCTGGCCTTCGCCACAGGAACGCAGGCGCGCCGCATACCGTTGACCGGCGCAGACCTGGACGGTGTCGTGACGCTGCGCTCGCTCGCTGACGCCAACCATATTCGCGAGAAGCTGGAGCAGACGTCGTCGGTCGTGATCATCGGCGGCGGTTTCATTGGGCTGGAACTCGCCGCGTCGCTTGCCAAGGCGGGAAAGCCCGTGACGGTATTGGAAGGTTTGCCACGGGTGATGGCGCGGGTGACCGGGCCTGTGATCTCGAATTTCGTGGAGCGCAGGTTCGCGGCTGAAGGCGTCCGTATATTGACCGCAACAGGTGTGGAACGGATCGAAGGGGACCAGGGCAAGGTCACGGGAGTGCGGGACAGCCATGATGTGGTCCATCCTGCGGCTCTCGTCGTAATGGCGGTGGGCGCGGTGCCCAATACGGGGCTTGCAGAGCCGCTTGGGCTTGCCAGCGGGCAGGGGATCCATGTCGATAGCTGCGGTCGCACGGCCAATGCCGCGATGTTCGCGGCGGGCGACTGCGCATTCGGCATCAACCTGTTCGCGGGGCGCGACATGCGCCTGGAATCGGTGCAGAATGCGACCGACCTTGGCAAGGCTGCTGGCGCGGCCATTGCCGGCAGGACCATGCCCAACTTGTCTGTGCCCTGGTTCTGGTCGGATCAGTTCGACATGAAATTGCAGATGGTCGGCTTTTCCCAGGATGCGCAGCAGGAGGTTGTGCGCGGGTCGTTGGAAGACGGAAAATTCTCCGTTTTCTACCTGCGCGACGAGCGCGTCGTCGGGATCGAATCCGTCAATGCGGTGAGCGATCATGTGCTCGGTCGAAAGCTCCTGGCGATCGACCATCGTGTGAGCGCGGCGATGCTCGCTGATCCGGCCTTCAACCCGCGCGATCTGATCGCGTCGAAGGTCGCCGCAGCCTGAAGCACAGACATAGTCCGGTGGGACGTATGTCGCAGCCCCGGCGGGATTAAGATGATGGCGATCGGCGCCGTCCCTCAATCAGCGCCGGCCGGCCAGCCGGCCTCAGCGAGGGCGAGAGCCTGTCCCAACTGGTAATAAAAAGAGCAGGAGCGAAGTCATGGCGGGCAATCGTGGTGTCGTTTATCTCGGACCGAACAATGTGGAAGTGATGGATATCGGCGATCCCAGAATGGAAACGCCGCAGGGACGCAAGATCGATCACGGCGTCATCCTGAAGGTCGTGTCCACCAACATCTGCGGATCCGATCAGCACATGGTGCGCGGACGAACGACAGCGCCGACCGGGCTGGTCCTGGGGCATGAAATCACAGGGGAAGTCGCGGAAGTCGGCAGCGGTGTCGAGTTCCTCAAAAAGGGCGACATCGTCTCGGTCCCGTTCAACGTGGCATGCGGCCGTTGCCGCACATGCAAGGAACAGGCGACGGGCGTCTGCCTGAACACCAATCCGGATCGCGCCGGCGCGGCTTATGGCTATGTCGACATGGGCGGATGGATCGGCGGGCAGGCCAATTATGTGATGGTGCCTTACGCCGACTTCAACCTGCTGAAATTTCCCGATCGTGACCAGGCGCTTGAGAAGATACGCGACCTGACCTGTCTGTCGGATATCCTGCCGACCGGGTTCCACGGCGCCGTCAATGCGGGCGTTGGCCCGGGTTCCACCGTCTATGTCGCGGGCGCAGGTCCGGTTGGCGGAGGAGACCGTCGGCAACACCCGGGTGGTCC
>CBHCMH010000442.1:0-2342 GCA_965974445.1 uncultured Rhizorhapis sp. | reverse complement strand
ACTTGCGACCCCTGCGATGTCAACACAGTGCTCTACCACTGAGCTACACGCCCACACGGGAAGGCAGCCATTAGCCGGGCTTTATCTGCCGTGCAAGCGGGAATTGCCGCCTGCTCCAAAAAAGAAATTCAGTTCAGTCCGGTAGCGCTGTTGACGCCAAAAAGCCTGTCGACCTCCATCACCAGATCGCGCAGATGGAAGGGCTTCGACAGCACCTTGGCCTGAGGCACAGCCTTCCCGGCCTTCAGCGTTACCGCCGCGAATCCGGTGATGAACATGACCCGCATAGTGGGCGCGACCACGGCGACATGCTGCGCAAGTTCGATGCCGTCCATTTCCGGCATCACGATGTCGGTCAGCAACAGATCGAAATGTTCCGTTTCCAGCAGGGGCAGCGCCGCAGTGCCGCGATCGACCGCGACCACGTCATATCCGGACTTTTCAAGCGCGCGCGCAAGATATTGGCGCATCACTTCATCATCTTCGGCAAGCAAAATCCGGACCATCAATCCCTCGACCAATGTTGCATCACCCGGCCCGGTTGGACCGGTTCTGCTCCACTTTCTTCAATTTTCCCCGCTTCCAGGCCGGTTCACCGGCTGCCCCTGACACTACTATATCGCGCACGGGCCGTTTCAAAAAGCACTTCCAGCACCCCCGAGCGATGGAATTGCTTGTATCCTTATGCGACAAGCCCTTAATATTTTCCAGCCACACCGCATTTTTTTCGCCGGAGGAGGGAGCAGAAGGTGGAATTTCCAGCGCCTGTCGCGCCTGCTCATGCCTGCCCGGCTTATTATCGCTATGGACCGGCGGTCCCCGAAAGCCCCCTGATCGTTTCCGTCCCTCATGCCGGACGGCATTATCCCGCCGCCGTCATGGAACAGGCGCGGACCGGACGGGACGGGCTGGAACGCCTTGAAGACAGGCTGGCGGATCTATTGGTTCACCGGCTGATCAGCGCGGGCTATTGCGTTTTCATCGCCAGGCAGGCACGCGCCGTCATCGATCTCAACCGCTCCGAAAACGAAGTCGATCCCGCCATGGTGAGGGACGCGCCCCTGCGATCGGCGTTGGTTTCCAGCGCGAAGGTTCGCGGGGGCCTGGGCCTTATTCCGCGACGGTTGTCGGCGCTCGGCGATTTGTGGAAGGCGCCCCTTCCATGGATGGAGGTGCAGCGGCGCATTACCGAGTATCACCGGCCCTATCATGAGGCGCTGGATGCCACGTTGAGCATGGCGCATGACCGCTTCGGACATGCCATATTGCTCGACATCCACAGCATGCCGCCGCTGTCACGGCGGGACGGACTGCCGCCACGAATCGTCATCGGGGATCGCTTCGGACGAAGCGCGAGCGGGCGGCTCTCAGGGCTGGCGGCGGAAATCGCCTTGAGCCATGGCCTGGAAGCCGCGCAGAATCACCCCTATCCGGGCAATTATCTGCTGGATCGCCACGGCGCGCCCCTGCGGAATGTCCATGCGATCCAGCTTGAGATCGACCGGTCGCTCTATCTCGACGCGTCATTGCGCCATCCAGCGCACGGCCTCGCCCGGATACAGCGGATCATGCTGGATCTGGCGGATCGGCTGGCGGACGAACTTCCGCAGGGCGACTTCGCGCAAGCGGCGGAGTAGCCCCGCCACTGCGCCGATATCAGTCCAGATTTGGCCGCAGCCAGCGCTCGGCCGTGGCGATATCGACCCCGCGCCTGACGGCATAATCCTCCAACTGGTCCCGGCCCACGCGCGCCACGCCGAAATATTCGCTTTGCGGATGACCAAAGTAGAATCCTGAAACGGCGGCGGTCGGCCACATGGCGAAGCTGTCGGTCAGCGTGATGCCCGTATTCTCCGTTGCGTTCAGCATCGAGAACAGAATCGGCTTCTCGCTGTGATCCGGACAGGCGGGATAGCCCGGCGCGGGACGGATGCCGCGATATTGCTCGCGAATCAGCGCTTCATTGGTGAGTTGCTCGCCCTCGGCATAGCCCCACAATGTTGTGCGGACATGCTGATGCAGTCGCTCGGCAAAGGCTTCGGCCAGCCGGTCGGCCAGCGCTTTCAGGAGAATGTCCGAATAATCGTCATGCGCGGCCTTGAAGCGCGCGAGATGCGGTTCGATGCCATGACCCGCCGTCACTGCGAACCCGCCAATCCAGTCGTCTTCGGGCGCGATGAAGTCGGCCAGGCACATATTGGCGCGGCCTTCGCGCTTGCGGATTTGCTGGCGGAGGAAAGGCATTCTGATTTCCCCCTCCCGCTTGCGGGAGGGGTCAGGGGAGGGACTGTCCTTGGAGGAAACAGGCCCTCCCCCGGCCCCTCCCGCAAGCGGGAGGGGAG
>CBHCMH010000441.1:0-2346 GCA_965974445.1 uncultured Rhizorhapis sp. | reverse complement strand
GAACAGCTGGCGCTTGGCTTCGGCCACAAAGGCGTTGCCGGGACCGACAAGAATATCGACCGGATCGATCGTTTCCGTGCCGATGGCCATCGCGCCGATCGCCTGGATGCCGCCCAGCGCATAGATCGCATCGGCGCCCGCCATCGCCTGCGCGGCCACGATCGCGCGGGCGGGCTTGCCCTGAAACGGAGGGGCGCAAGTGATCACCCGCGGCACCCCGGCGACCTTGGCGGTGATCACGTTCATGTGCGCCGAGGCGAGTAGCGGGTATTTGCCGCCGGGAACGTAGCAGCCGGCGGCCTGGATCGGGATGTTCTTGTGGCCGAGCACGACGCCGGGCATCGTTTCGACCTCGACGTCCCGCACACTGTCGCGCTGGATCTGCGCGAAATTGCGCACCTGCGTCTGCGCGAATTCGATGTCCTTGCGCTCTTGCGGGGTCAGGCTTTCGACGGCGGCGTCGATTTCCGCCTGCGAAAGGCGGTAATCTTCGCGGTCCCAGCCGTCGAATTTGATGCTCATATCGCGCACGGCGGCGTCACCGCGCGCTTCGATATCGGCAAGCGCCGCTTCCACGATGTCACGAACCTTACGGTCCGTTTCCGCCTTTACGTCCCCAGCCGCGCCGCGCTTGAGCCAGATGGCCATATTCCTCCCCGCAAGGTTGTTGGCAATTATTGCCCCCAATGCAGGACGTCGCCGGTGTGGACCATCGCATAATATCGATGCGAGTCTATCGACCAAATGCCTTTGTCCTGTCAGACCGAGCCGCCTACTGGCATGATCGAAATAGAATTGGGAGAATTGACAGTATGCGTCTGGCCACTTTGCGCGACGGAACGAAGGACGGGCAACTGGTGGCCGTATCGCCTGATGGCACGCGCTATGCCATTGCCCCGTTGCGGACCTTGCAGGAAGCGATGGAGCGCTGGACCGAAGTGGCCGGGGAACTGGCCGCGATAACAGATTTTTCAGAAGTGCTGGATACCAAAGAGCTTGCCGCTCCGCTGCCGCGCGCGTGGCAGTGGCTGGATGGATCGGTCTATGCCAGCCATGGCGCATTGATGGACAAGGTTCTGGGCATCACGGTCGAAAAGCCGCCTTTTCCGATGATGTATCAGGGCGTTTCGGACACGTTCCATGGCCCGCGCGCCGCGGTGCCCATGGCGGATGAAGAACTGGGCATCGATTTCGAGGGTGAATTCGGCATCATCACCAAGGCGGTTCCGATGGGGACACCTGCCGACAAGGCGGGCGACTACATCGCGCTGGTCGTCCAGATCAACGACTGGTCGCTGCGCAAGCTGGCGGGCCCGGAGATGAAAACCGGCTTTGGATGGATTCAGGCCAAGCCCCCCTGCGGCATGGCGCCCTTCGCGGTGACGCCCGACGAACTGGGCGCGCAGTGGCGCGGGTTTCGCCCTGCGCTGCATCTCGAGGTGCAGTGGAACGGCGAGATCTTCGGCAACGCTTATGGCGAGCCGATGGCTTACGGCTTCCACGAACTGGTCGCCCATGCCGCGCGCACCCGCAATCTGGTGGCAGGCACGGTGATCGGTTCAGGCACGGTTTCGAACGAGAATTTTCGCGAGGTCGGCTCGTCCTGCATTGCGGAGCGGCGCGGGATAGAGATTATGGACCATGGCGCGCCGCGCACTGACTTCATGCGCTTTGGCGATACGGTGCGCATGGAGGCTCGCCTGCCTGATGGCAGCGCCCCCTTTGGTGTGTTGGAACAGAAAGTGGTGAAAGCATGACCGACCTATCCGATAGCGGGCTTCCGCCTGTCCAGCGCGTGGTCACTGGGCATGACGCCAATGGGCGCGCGGTGTTCAAGTCGGAAGACGTCGCGCCGACCAGGATGATCCCGTCGGGCGATGCCGCCTTCCTTTTGCTGTGGACGACCGCGACGGTCCCGGCCGACAACAATGATGAAACCGATGGCCGCCATCGCGAGGCGGGGCTGACGCTGGAAGGCGGCTCGGTGATCCGGGTGGTCGATATGCTTCCGGGCTGCGAAAGCCCGATGCACCGCACCAATTCGATCGACTATGGCATCGTGCTGGAAGGCGAGATCGAACTGGAGCTGGACGACGGCGCGAAGAAGACCATTCGCCAGGGCGGCGTCATCGTCCAGCGCGGCACCATGCATCTGTGGCGCAACACGAGCGACAAGGTTTGCCGCATCGCCTTCATCCTGATCGAGGCGCCCGCCTACCTGCACAACGGCGTGCCGCTGCCCGAGGACAAGCCGCACTGATGTTCGAGGAGTGGTAGGGATTAACACTATGGGCTCTGTTGCAAAAATCGTCGGGATGCCGATGTGGTGGCTTTGAGGTTGATGCG
>CBHCMH010000440.1:0-2349 GCA_965974445.1 uncultured Rhizorhapis sp. | reverse complement strand
TGATGAACCAGTCTGCCGTGGGTGTGAGCCGCGGCTTCCTTCAGGCCATGGGAAGCGATCAGTACTACACCACCATCACCATCGACCAGTCCGGCAAAATGGTTGCAGCGGGCCGAATGGGATCCTGGGCCGGAGGAGTGGCTGAACTCGACGATTCCGACGTCCTGTTGCTATTCGGGCTGAATCCGCTGATTTCGCACTCCACCCTGTCCGTGCTGGGCCTCGATCCGGTCAAAAGGCTGAAGCGCGCCCGCAACCGCGGCATGAAGCTGATCGTGGTCGATCCGCGCCGGACCGAAACAGGCGCCCACGCGGACATGGTGTTCCAGCCCTACCCGGGCGAGGACGCCACTATCGCTGCAGGGCTGATCCGGCTCATCCTCAGCGAAGGCTGGGAAGACAAGCCGTTTTGCGAACGCTACGTTGGGGTGCAGCGCATGGCAGAGCTCAGGGCGGCGGTCGAGCCCTTCACCCCCGAAATGGCAGAACAGAGGGCTGGCCTCGAACCGGGATCGCTTCGCGCCTTGGCCGACATGTTCGCGCGGCAGCACAGCCGCGGGCCGGCGCTGACTGGCACCGGCCCGAACATGGCGCCTTTCTCCAACCTCGCCGTCCACATGGTCCAGTTGCTCAACGTAGTCTGCGGACGGTTCCCTCGCGAAGGCAACAAGGTCCGGTCGGTCGACATGCTCAATCCGGCCCGGGCATCCTACGCCGAAGTCATCCCCGCCTCTCGCCCATGGGAGAAATTTCCTGCCAGTCGCATCCGCGGAACGAGCAACTTCTTCGGCGAGAAGCCTGCCGCCACACTGACCGACGAAATCCTGACCCCCGGGCCCGACCAAATCAAGGCGCTGATCGTCTCCGGCGCCAACCCGATGTGGTGTCTGCCCGACCGTGACAAGACCTGCGAGGCCATGCGCGCGCTGGACCTGCTGGTGGTTGTGGATCCGTGGGAAACGGCGACCACCCGCGAAGCGGACTACATCCTGCCGCCCAAGCTGCAGTATGAGCGGGCGGACCTGCCGCCCACCCACCCGGCCTTGAAGTTCTACACCGGGTCATGGGGAATATTCACCCCGGCCATCGTCGCACCGCCTGCCGATGCTGAAGTGGCAGACGACTGGTACGTTTTCTGGGCGCTTGCCAAGCGGCTCGGGGTGACGATCAATTTTGCCGGACGGCACATGCTTGATGGGGATGAACCACCGTCGACCGAAGATCTGCTCGCTATCCTGCTCGAGCCCAGCCAGACCTCGCTGGAGGAGCTCCGGGCCTTTCCGCACGGGCGCGACTTCCCGGTCGATGGCGGCGTTGTGCAGTCCCCGCGCCCGGGACACGACGCGCAGTTCGACGTGATGCCGGCGGATGTTCTGGAGGAGTTAAAGACTTACCTGGCTCAAGCTGCCGCCGCGCAGCGCGCCAGCGGCGCTAGCGAGTTCACACATTTGCTTTCGACGCGGCGGATGCGCGACGTCTACAACAGCTATGGCATAACCCTCACCTCGGTGCGCAAGCGCAATAAGTACAACCCAGCCTACCTGCACGGCGAAGACCTGACCGAGCTCGGCCTTACCCCGGGCGACTGCGTGGAAATCATATCGTCACATGGACGGGCCAAGGCCATCGTCGAACGCGACGACGACGTACGGCGCGGAGTGGTTTCAATGAGCCAGGGCTGGGGTGGCACTCCGGGCAAGGAAGAAGTCCTGGTCGATGGGACATGCGTCAACGCATTGATCGACACCGATCGCCATTATGAGAGCATCAATGCAATGCCCCACATGTCTGCGGTTCCCGTTCGCCTGATCGCCCTTCCGCCGCTCTTGCAATAGACGGCGGCCGGAAAATCGTGATGGGTCCAGGCCGTGTCGCCAGTGAACCCATCACGCAGGATAAATGCGTCAGCGGAAGGTCCGGCCGAACGCCGCTTCGTGATGATCTCTATCACCCCAGGTCTTGTCGATCTCGATCATCCTGCGCACGTAACGGCTCAGTTCATATTCGTCCGTGATCCCTATGCCGCCATGAAGCTGGATCGCCGCTTCAGTTACGGCCCTGCCATTGCGGCCGACCAGGGCTTTCGCGGCAGATACATCCCGCCGGCGGACTTCGGGTTCACTGCCCAACAATGCAGCCACCGCCATCAAAGTTGCCGAGCGCGACTGCTCGGCTGCTACCACCATCTCGGCAAAGCGATGTTGCAGCGCCTGGAACGTTCCAATCGGTTTCCCAAACTGTTGACGGGTTTGAAGGTAGCTCGCCGTTAGGGCAAGCACGCGATCCATCAGCCCCAAAGCTTCACCGCACAGCCCGACAACCCCGTTACCTCGCGCGTATTCAACGGCC
>CBHCMH010000439.1:0-2353 GCA_965974445.1 uncultured Rhizorhapis sp. | reverse complement strand
CCACCTGGGGCAGCTACGAAAATGAGCTGGAGGATCAGCGCTATTCCGAAGCCGGGCTGACCATCGCCAACCCCGAGATTGCGCGGTTGAAAACCTTGGTCGAGCGGCTGCTCAAATTCCCCCGCCACCTGTCGCAGCATGTCGGCGGCTATGTGCTGACCGAGGGGCGATTGGACGAGATCGTCCCGATCCACAATGCAGCGATGGAGGATCGCACCTTCATCGAATGGGACAAGGATGACATCGACGCGCTCGGCCTGATGAAGGTCGATGTGCTGGCGCTCGGCATGCTGACCTGCATCGCCAAGAGCTTTGCGTTGCTGGAAAGTCTGAACCCCGACAAAGCAAAGCTCACCCTCGCCACCGTCCCGCCCGAAGATCCCGCCGTCTACGACATGCTCTGCCAGGGGGACAGCATCGGCGTATTTCAGGTCGAAAGCCGCGCGCAGATCAACATGCTGCCGCGTCTCCGCCCCCGCGAGTTCTACGACCTCGTCATTCAGGTGGCGATCGTCCGGCCGGGGCCGATCGAGGGCGACATGGTCCATCCTTATCTCAGGCGGCGCTGCGGCAAGGAGAAGGTCGTCTTTCCCTCGCCCGCCCCGCCGCATGATGCCGATGAATTGAAGGGCGTTCTGGGGCGCACGCTGGGCGTGCCGCTGTTCCAGGAACAGGCGATGAAGCTCGCCATCACCGCCGCCGAATTCACCCCCGACGAAGCCAATGGCCTGCGCCGCGCCATGGCGACGTTCCGCAATTTGGGTACCATGCACACATATCGGGACAAGATGATCGGCGGAATGATGCGGCGCGGTTATGAGCGCGACTTCGCCGAGCGCTGCTTCAAGCAGATCGAGGGGTTCGGCAGCTATGGCTTTCCGGAGAGTCACGCCCAGTCCTTTGCAAAGCTGGTCTATGTCTCCGCCTGGATCAAATGCCATTATCCGGCGGTCTTCGCCTGCGCGCTTTTGAATTCCCAGCCCATGGGCTTCTACGCACCCGCCCAGATCGTGCGCGACGCGCGCGAGCATGGCGTCGAGGTGCGCCCGGCGGACGTCAATGCGAGCGGGTGGGATAATGGGTTGGAGGCGGTTGCCCTCCGCCTCGGCTTTCGCCAGATCGACGGCTTTCGCGAGGATTGGGCGAAGGCGCTGGTGGCCGCGCGGGCGGATGGCCCCTTCGACAGCATGGAAGCGCTCGCCCGCCGTGCAGGGCTGCCGGGGCGGGCGCTGCGGCTGCTCGCTGATGCGGACGCCTGCCGCTCCATCGGCCTTGATCGCCGCCAGGCGCTCTGGGAGGTGCGGCGGATGCCCGATGGCGAGCTCCCCCTGTTTGCCGCCGCCCGGGCGCGGGAACTGGCGCAGGAGGCGGACGCGAACCTTCCCCCCATGCCGCCCGCAGAGCATGTGGTGACCGATTATCAAACCACCCGCCTGTCCCTGAAAGGCCATCCCATGGCCTTCCTGCGCTCCTTCTTCCGGGAAGAGGGCGTGCTGAGCTGCGCCGAAACCGTGGCGGCGAAAAATGGCGCGCGGGTGCGCACGGCGGGTGTCGTGCTGATCCGCCAGCGGCCGGGCAAGGGCAACGCCATCTTCGCCACCATCGAGGATGAAACCGGCATCGCCAATATCCTCATCTGGGCGCGGCTGTTCGAGCGCTACCGCCGCGCCGTCATGGCGTCGCGGCTGATGCTGGTGGAAGGCGAAGTGCAGCGCAGCGAGGAGGGCGTCGTGCACCTGATGGCGTCGCGAATCATCGACCGCACGGGCGATCTCGACCGGCTGTCGGAGGATCGGCGTGCGACCCTTGACCTTGCGCGCGCCGATGTTTTCGACCACCCGCTCTATCCCCGCGCCGGACATCCGCGAAACGTGCGGATATTACCCAAGTCCCGCGATTTTCAATAAGAGTGACGGTCCTCTTCCCGCCGGTCCGCCCGCGCGGAACATCGGACCGGGTCCATGGTTACGCCACCATATGGCCGACATCGCTCTCAGGAAAAAAGCGCCGGGCGCCACGGCGCTGCTGATCGTCGACATGATCAACGATCTGCAACTGGAGGAAGGGCGCAGGATGGCGGTCGAAGCGCTGCCGGTTTCAAACATCATCGCCAAGTTGCGGACAGCCGCGACCAAGAGCGGCATTCCCGTCGTCTATGTGAACGACAATTACGGCCTGTGGCATGAGGACCATGCGGGCATTGTCGAACATTGCATGCGCCCGGACAGCAACGGCAAGGACATCGTCCGCAAGCTGCGGCCCCGCAAGCGCGACTATTTTGTCGTGAAGCCGCATTTTTCCGGATTTTACGCGACGAACCTGCCGGTATTGCTGCCAAGGCTTGGCGTAAGCC
>CBHCMH010000438.1:0-2357 GCA_965974445.1 uncultured Rhizorhapis sp. | reverse complement strand
ACAATGCCAGGCTCAACCTTCGGCCCGGCATGACGGCCACCGCCGAAATCGTCACTCGAGAGGCGAAGAATGTGCTGCTGGTGCCCAACGCGGCGCTGCGCTTCTCGCCCGACCGGGCCGCTGTCCGCGCAGGCCGGCAGGATGGCGGCGTCACCAGCGTGCTCATGCCGCCGCGCCGGCGCAATCGCCCCAATCAGGAAGTCGCCATCGGTCGCGGCAGCAAGCAGACCGTCTATATCCTGGGGGAGAACGGCCAGCCCGAACCGGTCGAAGTGCGGGTCGGCCAGACCGACGGCAGCCAGACCCAGGTGACGGGCAAGGCCCTGAAACCCGGCATGAAGGTCATCACCGGCCAGCTCGCGGGCAGGGAGAGGTAAGCGCAATGGTCCGCCCGCCCCTCATCTCCCTGCGTGGGGTCACCAAGACCTTCGGCGAAGGGCCAGCCGCGTTCCAGGCGCTCAAGGGCGTGGACTTGGACGTCGAGCAGGGCGACTTCGTTGCGGTCATGGGTCCGTCGGGCTCCGGCAAGTCGACGACGATGAACATTCTTGGCTGCCTTGACGTGCCGACCAGCGGCGCATTCACTTTCCACGGCGTCCATGTCGAACAGCTCGACCGGGACCAGAGGGCGCTACTGCGGCGCAAATATCTTGGCTTCGTGTTTCAGGGCTTCAACCTGCTGGCGCGCACCACGGCGCTTGAAAATGTGGAACTGCCGCTACTTTATCGCGGGGAGAGCAAGAGCGCGCGACATGAGGCGGCGCTGGAGGCCCTGGACCAGGTGGGCCTCAAGGATTGGTGGGACCACACCCCGGCCGAACTGTCGGGCGGACAGCAGCAGCGCGTCGCCATCGCCCGCGCCATCGTCACCCGCCCCGATGTTCTGCTCGCCGATGAGCCGACGGGCAATCTCGACACCGAACGGTCGATAGAGATCATGCAATTGCTGACCGACCTCAACCGCAAGAGCGGCATCACCATCCTCATGGTGACGCACGAACAGGAAATGGCCGCCTTTGCGCGCACCGTGATCCACTTCCGCGACGGCCTGGTCGAACAGCATGTCAGGAACGGAATGCCACACGGATCGGAACCTGCCCCATGCTAGGCACCACCATCGTCCTTGCCCTCCGCGAGATCAGGCGGCACATCCTGCGCTCCTTCCTGACCATCCTCGGCATCGTCATCGGCGTGTCCGCCGTCGTCACCATGGTGACGCTCGGCAATGGCGCGACCGCCGCCGTTCAGGAACAGATCAGCAGCCTTGGCGCGAACATCCTGCAGATCCGTCCGGGGCAAGGCTTTGGCCGTGGCGGCGGCGGGCCGCGTCCACCCGATTTCAAGATGGCCGACGTCAACGCCATCGCGCAGCAGATCGCCGGCGTGAAGGCGGTCGCGCCGCAAGTCCAGTCCTCCACCATCGCCGTACGCAACGCGGCCAACTGGAGCACGACGGTCAACGGCACCACCTCGGCCTATTTTGCCGCCCAGCAATGGGAATTGACCGCCGGGCGCATCTTCAACGCCGCCGAGGAGCAGGCGGGCAAATCGGTCTGCATCATCGGCAACACCGTCCGCACCAATCTTTTCAGCCGGGACGACCCGGTGGGTGAGCGCTTCCGCATCAATGATTTCAGTTGCGAGGTCATCGGCGTCCTTTCCGCGCGCGGCCAGGGCGGCTTCGGCAATGATCAGGACGATGTCGTCATCGCCCCGATCAAGCTGGCGCAGCGCCGCCTGGAGGGCAATCAGGACGTCGAAAGCATCACCGTCGCGGTCGATGACCATTTCGAAACCTCCGCCGTCCAGTCGTCGATCGAAAAGCTGCTTCGCGAACGGCGGCATATCAGCGGGGGGAAGCAGGACGATTTCAACATTTTCGACACCAAGCAGATCAGCGACACATTGCAGGGCACGACGCAGATACTGACCGCGCTGCTCGGCGCGGTGGCGGCGGTCAGCCTGCTCGTCGGCGGCATCGGCATCATGAACATCATGCTCGTGTCGGTGACCGAGCGGACCCGCGAGATCGGCATCCGCATGGCCATCGGGGCCACGCCGGCAGACGTGCTCACTCAATTCCTGATCGAGGCGGTGGTGCTGGCCCTGTTCGGCGGCCTCATCGGCGTCTCCCTGGGATTGGGCGTGGCCATCACGCTCAACTGGGCGGCCAACTGGCCGGTGGTCATCGAGTACCCGATGATCGTGAGGATTGCTGCGATCGACGTCAGATTGAATTCCAGCCCGAACAGCGCAAACACCCCGAGCGTCGTGATCGCATCGTGCATCAGCGCGACCACCGCCCCGACGGCGAACTGCCATTCGAAGCGGAACCAGACGTAGATGAGGATGGCGAC
>CBHCMH010000437.1:0-2360 GCA_965974445.1 uncultured Rhizorhapis sp. | reverse complement strand
CCAGAGGGTCGGGCGGCCGCCGGCAGGGGGATCCATGCGGGAGGAAAGTCCGGGCTCCACGAAATGACGGTGCCGGATAACTTCCGGCGAGGGAAACCTCAGGGACAGTGCAACAGAGAGCAGGTCGCCCAGTCTTTACGGCTAAGGCTTCGGCCAGGCGAAAGTGAAAGGGTGCGGTAAGAGCGCACCGCGGACCCGGCAACGGGGACGGCATGGTAAACCCCACCGGGAGCAAGACCGAATAGGGGCGACGCGGGGGCCTTTGGCCTCCTAGGTTATTTTGGCCGAGATCGCCCGGGTTGGTTGCTTGAGCCGCGCAGCAATGCACGGCCTAGAGGAATGGTCGCCTATTCCTGGATCAAACCAGGATGGACAGAACCCGGCTTACAGACCCTCTGGCTTTATTTTTACGGCGCGGCCTTCTGGTTTTCCACGGCCCCCTTGGTTAGACTGGGAAGCTATGGCTCGATCGACACGATCCAATGACTGGGGATTTCCGCGCTGGCGCGGCTATGGTTCCGCGCGTGAGGCGCAGCAGGTGCGGATTTGCGACCGCCATGGCTGCGATTCGCCCGGCAACTGCCCCGCGCCCAAATCGCCCAAC
This sequence comes from uncultured Rhizorhapis sp., assembly GCA_965974445.1. Taxonomy (GTDB): domain Bacteria; phylum Pseudomonadota; class Alphaproteobacteria; order Sphingomonadales; family Sphingomonadaceae; genus Rhizorhapis. The sequence goes on along the minus strand of CBHCMH010000437.1, from coordinate 1,756 downwards.
AGCCCGGAACGCTGGTATTTCTGCGCCGACCATGCCGCGGAATATAACCGGAACTGGGATTATTTTCAGGGTCTGTCGGCGGAAGAAGCTGCCAAGCGCGAGGCCAATGAACGGCGCGACGCAAGCGGATTTCAGGGCGCGGGCTTTTACGGCTGGGGCGGCCCTGGCGACGGCACCCGCTCCCGCGACGAGATGCGGGCGCTGAGCGTGCTGGAGCTGGAGAGCGACGCGGATTTCGAGGCGGTGAAGAAAAGCTGGCGGCGGCTGGCCAAGGAAAATCACCCCGATGTGAAGCCGGGCGACAAGGAGGCCGCGGTCCGGTTCCAGGCGATCCAGACCGCCTATGAAGTGCTGAAGTCGGCCGAGGAACGGCGCGAGTGGCGACCCGATTGACGAAGACGGTTCCTTCCAACTGGCAGAACGCCGTTCTGGTTTGCCGGAAATGTTCCAGGAAGATCGACGGCAGCTTTGGTCCTGACGGCAGGAAACCGCTGGCCAAGGCATTGCGCAAGCATCTGGGCCTGAAGAAGGGACGCAAAGCGCCCGTCGGTATTATTGAGGTAGGCTGTCTGGGGGTCTGCCCCAAAGGTGCGGTGACAGTGGTCAATGGGTCCGCCAGCCGGGATTGGCTGCTGGTGCGCCCCGGAGCGGATCTGGATCAGCTCGCGCGCGAACTGGGGCTGGCGGATTAAGCCGTCATTCCACGCGGGTCAGCGTGTATCGGAGCTGCACTGTCCCATTGGCCGGAACGATGACTTTCCAGAGCAGATCGCCATTATTGCGCCCCAGCTTGGCGCTGATCCCTGAATAGCGGAAGGCATCCGACTGCCGCAGGCGGATTTCCACCGGCGCGGGGCTGCTGTTGGCGTTGGTAAGGGTCAGGCGATAGCTGGCTTTGGGGCCGCCGTCGCAGGCGACGCATTCCAGGCGGTAGTGAAGCTGCGGGCTTTGCCCGACCATCGCTTCCACCTCTTCGCCAATCGCATGGTCGCGCAGGTCGTCTTCGCCCACCAGCATGTCCTGCCCCGACACCCGCTCGAACAGGGCAAGTCCGCCGGAGGGAAGCGGCAGGCCGAGGCCCTGTTTCTCCTTGTTCTGCATGCGGATCAGCATCTGCAACGGCGCGCCGTCCGTGACATTTTCCGGCCAGATCGTCGCGCCATAAAGATGATCGAAGGGCACCCCGCGCTTTTCCAGCAGCGCGACCTGCTTCTGCCCATTAGCGTTGACATCGACGCGCATGGGGACGCGGTAGAGCTTCAGGTCGCCCAGATCCTCCTGCACCGCCCGGCGCTGCGCGGTGACCACCACTTCGGCAGCCGAATCCATCATCTTCGCCATCATCGGCGCGGGTGGCGGAGCGGGCAGGTTGCCTGCCATCGCCTCCTCGAACATGCGGATATCCGCCGTGCTGGTCGTATCCATAGGCCAGCAGCGCAGGTTTAGGACAGGGGAGGGCGCGTCCGCGACCAGTGCATCATAATCGCTTTCCCGGTTCACCCGTCCCGCCACGGCCAAAAGCTGTGAATCGGCAAAGCTGATATCGTTGCTGTTGGCGACGGTGAGCCAGCCGAACAGGTCCAGCCTTTCGCCATCCTCCCGCACCCGCGCCACATAATGGGCCGCCCAGTCGAAGCCGGTGGCGAGATAGGTGAGGGTGACATCGGCCGTCACCGCCTGCGCGCTGCGGGTCGTGACCGAGAGGGTCGGCTTGGCGGACAGGCCGGGCGGGACCGAATCATAGACCAGCGTTTCA
>CBHCMH010000436.1:0-2368 GCA_965974445.1 uncultured Rhizorhapis sp. | reverse complement strand
GGCCCGCTCACCCTCATCCAACTTCGCCTAAGCCCAGCTACGCCGGGGCGAGGCTCCGTATCCTTCTCCTATCAAGGGAGAAGGCTCAAAAAACCGCAAAACCCGGATCTGCCTCAGCCGCCAAGATAGGAAACCAGTTCCGGTTTGCTGACGGCTTTGCTCTTGTCCTGATCGGCCATGGCGAAGGCTGCGTTCGCCCATGCAGCGATTTCCTGATCGCCCAGCTGCTGCCCGGTGGCTGCCGTTTCGGCTTTTTTCAGCGTCGTCATCCATTTGGAGACTTCCTGCGCGCTCAGATCGCCGCTGTTGTCGGCGTCATAGGTCGGGAATTCGCTATCGACGACTGCCGCCACATCGACGGTCGCGGCTTGCTGGGACGGCTGGGGGGTAGCGGCGGATTCCTGCTGCGGCGTTGCCGCGCCTTCCGGTGTGGTTGTCTGCGCCAGGGCAGGCCCGGCAATCAGAAGGGCGGCGGAACCAAGAATGTTACGTAGCATCTGTTTCTCCACAATTTTTTCGCGAGTCCGAAGGATGGTGGGCACGCCCAGACGATAGGCGCTTTCTCCCGTTTTCGTTCCTCAACCTGCGGGCATGAGCCTTCGATTTAGCCGGACGCTCTTTCGCCTTACCCCCCACCCGCGCCAATCCCGCGTTGAACCGTTGAAGGATTAAGGGCTGCCCCCGGCAATTGCCCTTCCGGGGCTGGCCTGCTAGCGGGCCGTCCATCATCATTCATTTTCAGGATTCGCCAAATGGTCCCGCGCTATTCCCGTCCAGACATGGTTGCCATCTGGGAACCGGAATCGAAATTCCGCATCTGGTTCGAGATCGAGGCGCACGCCACCGACAAGCTGGCGGAGCTGGGCGTGGTGCCGGCAGCCGCCGCCAAGGCGCTATGGGACTGGTGGGCGACCAATCCGAAGATCGACGTAGCCGCCATCGACGCGATTGAGGCCGTGACCAAGCATGACGTGATCGCCTTCCTGACCTGGGTTGCGGAAAATGTGGGCGATGAAGCGCGCTTCATGCATCAGGGCATGACGAGCAGCGACGTGCTCGACACCTGCCTCAATGTCCAGCTCGCGCGCGCCACGGACATACTGCTGGCCGACATCGACAAGCTGCTGGACGTGATCAAGCGCCGCGCATTCGAGCACAAGCTGACCCCGACCATCGGCCGCAGCCATGGCATTCACGCCGAACCGGTGACATTCGGCCTGAAAATGGCGGAGGCCTATGCCGAATTCGCCCGCTGCCGCACCCGGCTGGAGAAGGTCCGCGCCGATGTGGCCACCTGCGCCATTTCCGGCGCGGTCGGCACCTTCGCCAACATCGATCCGCGCGTCGAGGCGCATGTGGCGGAAAAGCTGGGCCTTGCCGTCGAGCCGGTATCGACGCAGGTCATTCCGCGCGACCGCCACGCCATGTATTTCGCCACGCTGGGCGTCATCGCTTCCTCGATCGAGCGTCTGGCCGTCGAAATCCGGCATCTGCAGCGCACCGAAGTGCTGGAGGCGGAGGAATATTTCTCGCCGGGCCAAAAGGGCTCCAGCGCCATGCCGCACAAGCGCAATCCGGTGCTGACCGAAAACCTGACCGGTCTCGCCCGCATGGTGCGCGGCTATGTGACGCCCGCGCTGGAGAATGTGGCGCTCTGGCACGAACGCGATATCTCGCACAGCTCGGTCGAGCGCTATATCGGCCCCGATGCGACGATCACGCTCGACTTTGCGCTGGCCCGCCTCACGGGTGTCATCGACAAGCTGCTGGTCTACCCCGCCCGCATGCAGAAGAATCTCGATCGCATGGGCGGCCTTGTCCACTCGCAGCGGGTCCTCCTCGCCCTCACCCAGGCGGGCGTCAGCCGCGAGGATTCCTATCGCTTGGTGCAGCGCAACGCGATGAAGGTTTGGGATTCCGACGGCGCGCTGTCGCTGATGGAACTGCTCAAGGCCGATCCCGACGTGACCGCCGCATTGAGCGCGCAGGAGATCGAGGACAAGTTCAACCTCGACTATCATTTCAAGCATGTGGACACGATCTTCGACCGCGTCTTCGGCGCGCATTGACGGGATCGTTTCGCGGCAAAGCTGAACACTGGCATGCAGGTCCAAAATCGCTTAAGTTCTAGCCTTAGAACAAAGTGAGGGCGTGCATGCAATTTCTCCGAACCGCATCCTGGGTGGCGCTGGCCGTGGTGATCGTGGTGTTCGCGGTCAACAACTGGACCCCGGTGACGGTCAATCTGTGGGACGGATTGCGGATGGACACGAAATTGCCCGTGCTGGTCATTGGCGCCTTCCTGGTCGGATCGGTGCCGCTCTGGCTATATTACAGGGCGATGCGGTGGCGGCTGAAGCGGCGGCTG
>CBHCMH010000435.1:0-2370 GCA_965974445.1 uncultured Rhizorhapis sp. | reverse complement strand
TCGGCGACGTTCCCACGCAGCTGCCGGTCAGTGCGCGGCCAAGGCACTATGCCATTGCCGTCACCCCCGATGCGCAGAAGCTGAGCTTCGCCGGGAAGGTGGCCATCGAATTCGACCTGCTGCAATCGTCCGGCGGCATCACCCTCAATGCGGCGGACCTGGATATCATTGAGGCCAGCATCAGCCCTGTCCAAGGTAAGGCGATTCCGTTGAAGGTCACTATCGACGCCGACCAACAAACCGCCACCTTCGCCTTCCCAAGGGTCCTGCCTGCAGGCCAATACCGCCTCGACATCGAATATGCGGGCAGAATCAATACCCAGGCCACCGGCCTGTTCGCGCTGGATTATGATGCTGAGGGCCAAAAGAAGCGGGCGCTGTTCACCCAGTTCGAGGCTCCCGATGCGCGGCGCTTCTTTCCCGGTTGGGACGAGCCGATCTACAAGGCGACCTTCGACCTTAGCGCCACCGTCCCGGCCGACCAGATGGCCGTCAGCAACATGCCCGTCGAAAGCCGCCGGGAGCTCGGCAATGGCATGGCGGAAGTGCGGTTCGCCACCACACCCGCAATGTCGACTTATCTACTGTTCTTCGGCCTGGGGGAGCTGGAGCGGACGTCCGCCATGGCAGGCAAGACCGAGGTCGGCATCGTGACCGGCAAAGGCAATGCGGACAAGGCGCAATATGCGCTGAAGGCCGCGGCGGAGTTGCTGCCCTTTTATAATGACTATTTTGGCATCGATTATCCCCTGCCAAAGCTCGACAATATTGCGGGGCCGGGCCAGAGCCAGTTTTTCAGCGCGATGGAAAATTGGGGCGCGATCTTCTCCTTCGAGCGCGTGCTGCTCGACGATCCCAAAATCACCACCGAGGCCGACCGGCAGCGCATCCATGTCGTGCTCGCCCATGAAATGGCGCATCAATGGTTCGGCGATCTGGTCACCATGGCCTGGTGGGACGATCTGTGGCTGAACGAGGGCTTCGCCAGCTGGATGGAGAGCAAGGCGACCGCGCATTTCAACCAGGAATGGAACGCCGAACTTGACCGCGTGGATGGCCGGGAAGCGGCAATGCGGCTCGATGCCTTCGCCACCACGCATCCGGTGATCCAGCAGATCTCCACGGTCGAGCAGGCCAGTCAGGCCTTCGACGCCATCACCTATCAGAAGGGCGAGGCGGTGATTACAATGCTGGAGGGCTTTGCCGGGGAGGCTGTCTGGCGGAACGGCATCCGGCAATATATGAAGGACTATGCCTACCAGAACACCGTGACCGACAATCTGTGGAATGCTGTGGAGGCGGCTGGCGCGGCGGGCATTACCCGGATCGCGCATGACTTCACCCGGCAGCCCGGCATTCCCCTGATCAAGGTCGGGAAAGCATCGTGCAAGGCGGGCAAGACTGAAGTACCGCTGACCCAAGGCGAGTTCACCCGCGACCGGAAGGGCAAGGAACCACTGCTGTGGCATGTGCCGGTCATCGCCCAGATTCCGGGGCACAAGGAAGCCCGCGCCATCATTTCCGGCGGGGCGGGGACGATGACGCTCGAAGGATGCGGCCCGCTGGTCGTCAACGCCGGGCAAAGCGGCTATTATCGCGTGCAATATGATGCCAAGGCGCTTTCCGCGCTTCGCAAGCAGTTCGCCAAACTCGCGCCCATCGACCAGCTCGGCCTCCTCGCCGACAATTTCGCGCTTGGCTATGCGGGCGACCAGCCGATGGCTCCGGCGCTTGATCTGCTAAGCGCCCTTCCCGCAGACGCTCCACCCAAGTTGCTGGGCGCCGTGTCGGATTATCTCTATTCGCTTTACGCCGCCTTCGATGGCGACATCCGCATGCAGAACCGGATCGCTGCTTTCGCTGCCGCACGACTGGAGCCCGCGCTTCAGCGGCTGGGCTTTGCGCCAGTAGCCGACGAAAGCAGCGGCGATGCCATCCTGCGCGGCGACCTGATCGTCGATCTGGGCGCGATGGGCAATGCGACGGTGCTCTCGGCTGCGCGCGAACGCTTTGCCGAATTGGAGCAGGATCCGGCAGCGCTGGATGGACCGCTTCGCACCAGTTGGCTGGGCGTGATCGCCCGGCATGCAAGCCCGGCAGAGTGGGAGAGTCTTCACGCCATGGCCACGGCCGCCCCGTCACAGATGGATAAGGCCAGCCTTTTTGCTCTGCTCGGCGCGGCGAAACATCCGGACGGCGATGCCTTTCCCGTCGGGAAGTCGCACGCCGACGTGACCCCAAAGATCGCCGATTTCCCACTCTAAAATCTTTGCGCCGATGTTGAGATCCTCTTCGTAGCGCTTGATCACGCCGGCGAGCGCTGCCTTGCGTCGATCATTCTTACCGTTCTTCATTTCGGTTTTCCTCCAG
>CBHCMH010000434.1:0-2372 GCA_965974445.1 uncultured Rhizorhapis sp. | reverse complement strand
GCCATGGTGCTGGCCAAGGGCGCGAAGACCAATCCGCGCTCGCTCGCCGAGCAGATCGCGGGCAAGCTGTCGAAGCTCGCCGAAGTGGTGAGCGCGGAGGTGGCGGGGCCGGGCTTCATCAATTTGTGGCTGACCGATTCGACCTGGCGCGCGGAGCTCGCCGCCATTCATGCCGAGGGCGAGGATTATGGCCGGTCCGACATGGGCGGGGGCACGCGCGTCAATGTCGAATATGTCTCAGCCAATCCCACCGGTCCCATGCATATGGGCCATTGCCGGGGTGCGGTTGTGGGCGACGCTCTGGCGACGCTGCTGGAATATGCCGGGCACAAGGTCACGCGCGAATATTATATCAATGACGCGGGAGGGCAGGTGGACGTCCTCGCCCGATCCGCGCACTTGCGCTATCGCGAGGCCCTGGGCGAGGATATCCGGGAGATCCCCGATGGCCTGTACCCCGGCGATTATCTGAGGCCCGTGGGCGAGAAACTGGCGGCGCGATATGGCGGCCAATATGTCTCCGCACCGGAAGGAGACTGGCTGGCGCTGTTCCGCCAGGAAGCCGTGGCGGCCATGATGGACATGATTCGCGACGATCTGGCCCTGCTTGGCATCCATCACGATGTCTTTTCTTCGGAGGCGGAATTGCAGGCGGCGGGCAAGCCCGAAGCCGCCGAGGCGGAGTTGCGCGCGCGGGGCCTTGTCTATGACGGTGTGCTCGAAGCCCCGAAGGGCGAAACGCCCGACGACTGGGAGCCGGTCGAGCTGCCGCTGTTCCGTTCCACCCAGTTTGGCGACGATCAGGACCGGCCGATCAAGAAGTCGAACGGCAGCTGGACCTATTTCGGGGCCGATCTCGCCTATCATTACCAGAAGGCGCAGGCGGCCGATCAGTTGATCGACATCTGGGGCGCGGATCACGCCGGAACGGTCAAGCGCATCCAGGCGGCGGTCAAGGCGCTTACCAACGACAGCATGCCCTTCGACATCAAGTTGGTGCAGATGGTGCGGCTGCTGCGCGACGGCGAGCCGGTCAAGATGTCGAAGCGGGCGGGCAATTTCGTGACGCTGGCCGATGTCGTCAATGAAGTGGGCAAGGATGTCGTGCGCTTCACCATGCTGACGCGCAAGGCCGATGCGCAGATGGATTTCGACTTCGCCAAGGTGGTGGAGGCGTCGAAGGACAATCCCGTCTTTTACGTGCAATATGCCCATGCGCGCATCTGTTCGGTGGAGCGCAAGGCGAAGGAGGCGGGGATGCAATTGCCGCCGCCGGACCTGTCCCTGCTTGGGACAGAGGACATCGCGCTCGTGAAACTGGCTGCGCAATTCCCCCGCATTGTGGAATCTGCCGCGCAGAATCATGAACCGCACAGAATCGCCTTCTATCTGAACGATCTGGCCGCGGCCTTTCATGCGTTCTGGAACATGGGCAACGACCGCCCTGAATTGCGGATGGTGATTGTGGACGATGCGGCTATGACTTCGGCGCGGCTTTTCCTTGCTGGCGGAATAGGGCAGATAGTCCGCAACGGGTTGGCGCTCATGGGAGTGAAGGCCCTTTCGGAGATGCAGTAATGACGGAAACGGACCGCGACAGCCTGGACCTGCAGGACGAGGACCGGCTGCCCTGGCTGGAAGCCGTGGACGACGGCGACGACGATGAAGGCATATCGATTGTCCGGCTGCTTCTGCTGGTTGTCGCGGGCCTGATCTTTCTGGGCGCGATTATCGGGGGCATTTATTGGCTCCAGACCAGGACGGGCGACGAGGAGGGGACGCTGATCGCGGCGCCCGAGGGCGATTACAAGGTGCCGGCCGAAGATCCCGATGCACGGACGTTCGAGGGGGAGGGCGACAGCAGCTTTGCCACCAGCGAGGGCATGGAAGGCTCCGGCAAGCTGGACCCCGCGATGCTGCCGGAAACGCCCGTGGCGGGGCCGGGCGCGACGCCGGTAAAGCCGGTCGTTTCAGCCGCTACAGCACCCGCCCCCAAGGTGAAGGCAGAGGTGGCGGACAAGACGAAGGTGGCTCCCGTTGCCAAGAGCCCCGTGCCGAAGGCCCCGGCGGGAGGCGCGATGATCCAGCTTGGCGCCTATGGAACGCAGAGCGGAGCCGAGCAGGCCTGGACGGCGCTTTCCAAGCGTTTCGACTATCTGGCCGGGCTGGAGAAATCCGTGTCGCCGGTCGATGTCAATGGCGCAACGCTCTACCGCCTGCGCGCGCGGGCCGGGTCGAACAGCCAGGCGAGCGAGCTGTGCGGCAAGCTGAAGATCGCCGGGGAAAATTGTCTGGCGGTTTCGAATTGAGGGGTTGGCGGGCGGTTCTGGGTCTGAGCTGCCATAACTCCCCTCCCGCTTGCGGGAGGGGCT
>CBHCMH010000433.1:0-2403 GCA_965974445.1 uncultured Rhizorhapis sp. | reverse complement strand
TCCATCGTCGGTTGGTAGCCGTCGAGCAGATGAAGATCGGATCCGCAGATCGCACAGGCCGTGATCCTGATGATAGCATCGCGCGGATGCTCGATCACCGGATCGGGAACCGTATCGACCCGGACATCACCTTTGCCGTGCCAGCAGAGTGCGCGCATATCTTCCTCCATCATCGTTCGCGACTGATGTCGCGCTGTAAGGCGCGCTGCATCACCTACTGCGCAGTCCAACCTCCGCCGAGGGCGGACGAGACAGCGCATTGATGCGATCAAATATCAGACACGGGGTCTGGATTTGGCCCGACCAGCGCGGGTTCGTTTGCGAACCACCATGCCGACAACTCGTTGCCGGCAACCTTCAAAGTGAACAAAGAATCTCTTTGCCAGGCATTCTTGATGATTGTTGAGATGGTCCTTGCAAGTGCGAGGCCCCGTCATCATCTACCATCCAGCCAGATGGCGTGGAGATGGCGGGAGCGACGATGGAAATCGTGAAGCAGAAGGCGCCGGACACCGAAAAGATCACGATCAACCTCGGATATGTCGATCTCGGCCACATCGATCTGTTGGTGGCTCAGGGCTTTTATTCGAATCGCACTGACTTCATCCGGACGGCAATCCGGAGCCTGCTCGACCGCCACGATTCAACGCTCAAGCAGACCGTCGCAAGACAGCAGCTGGACCTTGGTCTGCGGCACTACAGCCGACATGACCTCGAGCGAGTGCGCGCATCTGGTGAGATGCTGACCATACAAGTCCTCGGAATGGCCACGATTGCGGCCGACGTATCGCCGGAGCTGGCGCGGGAAACCATCAGCTCCATCAAGGTCCTTGGCGCGCTGCACGCGAGCTCAGCCGTCAAGGCCGCGCTTGCCGATCGCACGCACTGATCTTTGCCAAGACAATTGTGCGCCCTCTTCGCGGCTGGGTGACAGCCGTACTTTGTCCATTTCGAACATAAAGGAATGCTTCATGAAACCGCTTTCGCAGACCGCCATGGCCGAGGCGACCCGTCTCACGACCGAAGGAAGACTGGATGAGGCGATGGCCTTGCTGCGCGGGGCGATTTCCGGCGCGTCTGAGGCGGACGCTGAGCCACAGCCCGCGCCTTCAAGAGCGCGGCAATTCATCGATATGGTCCCGCCCTCGCCGGCAACGGGAGGGTGCTGGACATCTCCGCTTCACGCTGCGGCTCACAGTGGCTCCGCGCCTGAAAGCGCGCGGCCTTTTCCGGGGCTCCACCCGCGAATCCCGCCGGCCGCCGGGCGCGCAACCGTTCTTCCAAAGGGCGCGCGGTTCGAGCAGCTGGCGTTCGGCAATGAAGCGGGAAGCCGCCACTACAAGCTCTACATCCCATCCAGCTTCACCGGCCAATCGGTTCCGCTGGTGATGATGCTGCATGGCTGTAGGCAGTCTCCCGATGATTTTGCCGCCGGAACGCGCATGAATCTGCTGGCCGAGGAGTTCGGCTTCCTGGTTGCCTATCCCGCGCAACCAAAGTCATCCAACCCCTCGAAATGCTGGAACTGGTTCCGGCCTGGCGACCAGCGCCGCGGCCAGGGCGAGCCCGCGGTGATTGCGGGCATCGCCCAGCAGATCGCGAAGGACTACCCCATCGCGCGCGCGCAGATTTACGTCGCCGGGCTGTCCGCCGGCGGCGCGGCGGCGGCGATCATGGGTGCCGCCTATCCTGACATCTTCGCGGCGGTCGGCGTTCATTCTGGGCTAGCCTGCGGCGCTGCCAGCGACATCCCTTCCGCGTTCAGCGCCATGCGGCAGGGCGACTCGCGAGCCAACTCGCATCGGCAGAATGGCTTTTCACGTCCCGTCCCGACCATCGTGTTTCACGGCGACGGCGACAGCACCGTCAGCCCGGTCAACGGCGACCAGGTGATCGCGCAGGCCAAGGCCGGCGTCGAGCTGATGCGCACGGTGGAAAGCGGCGAGTCGCTTGGCGGGATCAAATACACCCGCGTGAGTGAGAAGGATCAAGGCGGCCTGACTGTCCTGGAGCATTGGACGCTGCATGGCTGCGGCCATGCCTGGTCCGGCGGCAGCGCCGAGGGATCGTTCACCGAGCCACGCGGTCCCGACGCCAGCCGCGAAATGATCCGCTTCTTTCTTCGGCACCGATCCGCCGACGGCGACAGTTAGGCGCGGTTGCACGATCGATTAGACGCGCCATCAGCCGCCGGGTCTGATTGCTGCCGGCGGGCCGCGGGAACACTCTAGCGTCGACCGGCGACGGCCTTCTTCCTCGACTGCTCGACCTTGGCCGCTTCCGCCGCGGACTTCACATCCCGTTCCTCCTCCGGAGGCGGCAGCACCGCATCCAGGCCGAGCGCCTGGAGCCAAAGCTCCCTGCACCAGCCCTTGCTGTGATAGATGTGCTCGTCTTCCTCGT
>CBHCMH010000432.1:0-2407 GCA_965974445.1 uncultured Rhizorhapis sp. | reverse complement strand
CCCGCGCCAAAGGTTGCGCCGCGCCTCGCCGGACTGGAGCGGCGGCGGCCTATTGGCTTGCCGGGCCTGTCGGAACAGGAAGCGGTCCGCCATTACACCCGGCTCAGCCGCCAGAATTACGCCATCGACCTCGGCGTTTTTCCGCTTGGCTCCTGCACGATGAAGCATAATCCGCGCTTGAACGAGAGGGTCGCCCGGCTTTCCGGTTTCGCTGACATTCACCCGCTTCAGCCGGTTTCTACGGTGCAGGGCGCACTGGCGGTGATCGATGAGCTCGCCCATTGGCTGAAGATGCTGACGGGCATGGCGGCGGTCGCGATGAGTCCCAAGGCGGGCGCGCATGGCGAACTGTGCGGCCTGCTGGCGATCCGGGCCGCACTGGAGGCGCGGGGTGATGCGCGCTCGGTCGTGCTGGTGCCGGAAAGCGCGCACGGCACCAATCCCGCCACTGCCGCCTTCTGCGGTTACAAGGTGGAAGATATTCCCGCCAATGCCGACGGACGGGTCGATCTGGAGGCGTTGAAAAGCCGCCTGGGGCCGGATGTCGCGGCGGTGATGATCACCAACCCCAATACCTGCGGCTTGTTCGAGCGCGACATGAAAAAGATCGCCGACGCCGTGCATGCCGTGGGTGCCTTGGTCTATTGCGACGGCGCGAACTTCAATGCCATCGTTGGCCGGGTGCGGCCCGGCGACCTGGGCATCGACGCCATGCATATCAACCTGCACAAGACCTTTTCCACTCCCCATGGCGGGGGAGGGCCAGGTAGCGGCCCGGTGGTCTTCAGCGAAGCGCTTGCGCCCTTCGCGCCCTTGCCCTTCGTCGAGAAGAACAGCGATGGCTATCATCTGGTCGAGGAGGAAACGGCCGAGGATCATCACGGCGGAAGCTTTGGCCGCATGGTCGCCTTCCACGGCCAGATGGGGATGTTCACCCGCGCGCTCGCCTACATATTGAGCCATGGCGCGGACGGCCTGCGTCAGGTGAGCGGTGATGCGGTGCTGAACGCCAACTATATCCTGCGCAGTCTGGAGGATGTGCTCGACGCGCCCTTCGGCGCGACCGGCCCCTGCATGCATGAGGCGCTGTTGAGCGACAAGGGCTTTGCCGAGGGCTTCACCACGCTCGACGTCGCCAAGGGGCTGATCGACGAGGGCTTCCATCCGATGACCATGTATTTCCCGCTGGTCGTCCATGGCGCGATGCTGATCGAGCCGACCGAGACCGAAAGCAAGGCCGCGCTCGACCAGTTCATCATGGCGCTGCGCAGCGTGGCCCAGCGCGCGCGCGCGGGTGATACGACGCTCCGGTCGGCCCCCCATCATGCGCCGCGCCGACGCCTGGACGAGACGCAGGCCGCAAGGAAGCCGGTCCTGGTCTGGGCGGAACCGCCATTGCCCGAAGCCGCCGAATGAGCGAGCGACCGCGGCCATGGCTCCCCGACGACACCGGAGGCGCGGTCAAGCGCCATGCCCCGGCTACGGTCCGAAACCGGGATGCCATTGCCGCGGTCCTTCGCGACATCTTGCCCGCGCAAGGATCGGTCCTTGAACTGGCGAGCGGCAGCGGCGAGCATGTGGTGCATTTCGCGCGGCTGTTTCCGTCGCTGACCTGGCAGCCAAGCGACCCGGATCCAGACGCTTTGGGATCTATCGCCGCCTGGGCGCAGGAAGCCGGTCTGCCCAATATCGCTCCACCGATCGCTATCGACGTGCGGGCCGATGATTGGGGCATCGAGCGTGCCGACGCGATCTGCTGCATCAACATGGTGCATATCAGCCCATGGGAAGCGACAGAGGGCCTGATGCGGGGCGCGGCGCGGCTTCTGCCACCCGGCGGACCGCTCTATCTCTACGGTCCCTATATGCGGAACGACGTGGAAACCGCGGCGAGCAATCTTGCCTTCGACCGTTCGCTGAAAGAGCGCAATCCAGCCTGGGGATTGCGCCATGTCGATGAAGTACGGGAACTGGCGCGCGGCCATGGTCTGGTCTTCCACGGCCTGATCGATATGCCCGCGAACAATATTTCCCTGACGTTCCGGAAAGCGGCCTGACCTATTTAGGGCCGATGCCCCTGACGCGTTCCCGCCAGGCGATATATAGACCGCTGCCAACGATCAGCACCGCGCCCGCCCATGTCGATCCGCCGGGCCAGTAGTCCCATATCAGCCAACCCAGCAGCGTCGCCCAGATGAGGCTGCTATAATCCATCGGCAGCACGACCGACACCGGCGCCCAGCGCAGGGATGCCGTCAAAAACAGCTGCCCCGCACCGCCGGCCAGCCCAATGATCGCCAGCAGGCCCCAGGTCACAGGATCGTGGTTCTGACCAAAAAAATACAGGCCGATGCCAAGCGGCGGCAGCGAAAGGCCTTTCCGATGGAAGGGGGCCTGCTGGAGGCGA
>CBHCMH010000431.1:0-2411 GCA_965974445.1 uncultured Rhizorhapis sp. | reverse complement strand
CGTCTTTTCCTGCACCGAAGCCTATAAGGTCGAGGACGGGAAAATCGGCGACCCGATCAAGGGCGCGACGCTGATCGGCGACGGCCCCACGGCGCTCACCAAGATTATCGGCATCGGCAACGACATGGCGCTGGACGAGGGCATTGGCGTCTGCGGCAAGGGCGGCCAGTCCGTCCCCGCCGGCGTCGGGCAGCCGACCCTGCTGCTGGACGGACTGACGGTGGGCGGCACGGCGGCGTGATCGAACGTGCCTAAAATTTAGGCAGATTCCCCGTCCTGCCCAAAATTTCGGCGTCTTTCACTGCATGGCGAAGCCGAAACCCGCCTTAACGCTTGTTTCAGGACTCTGGCACGCCTCTTGCTACCGCTTGAGCGCACACCAGAATAAGGGGGCGAAATGAAACTAGTCATAGCGATCATTAAGCCGTTCAAACTGGACGACGTCCGCGAAGCCTTGTCTTCGATCGGGGTCGCCGGGATGACGGTCAGCGAAGTCAAGGGCTTCGGACGTCAAAAGGGCCAGACGGAAATCTACCGTGGCGCCGAATACAGCACCAACATGGTTCCCAAGATCAAGATCGAGGTCGTCTGCGAAGACGATCTGGCGCCCCGCGTTGTCGAAGCCACGCAGCAGGCCGCGAACAGCGGCGCCATCGGCGACGGCAAGATCTTTGTCCTGGATGTCGGTCAGGCCGTGCGGATCCGCACCGGCGAAACCGGCGACACCGCGCTTTGAAATAAAGGGGGAATGATGACTATTTCCAAGAAAATCCTGGGCGGGATGGGTGCGCTTGGCGCGTCCCTGATCGCCGCCGCGCCCGCCTGGGCGCAGGATGGGCCGGTCAAGGCTCCAACCGTTGAGCAGATGGCCGGCATGGTCGATAAGGGCGACGTCGCCTGGATGCTCGTTTCGTCCGCACTGGTGCTGATGATGTCCGTCCCGGCACTCGCATTGTTCTACGGCGGCCTGGTTCGCACCAAGAACATGCTCAGCGTCCTGATGCAGGTGTTCATGATCGTTTCGGTCGCCGCCCTGGTCTGGTGCAGCTGGGGCTACAGCCTCGCCTTCACCAGCGGCAACGCCTTTATCGGCGGCTTTTCGAAAGCGTTCCTGGCGGGCGTGTCGAGCAGCACTTATGCCGCGACCTTCTCCAACAACGTCTATCTGCCCGAATTCGTCTTCGTGATGTTCCAGATGACCTTCGCCTGCATCACGCCGGCGCTGATTGTCGGTGCCTTCGCGGAGCGCGTGAAGTTCTCCAGCCTGATGGTCTTTGTCGTCCTGTGGCTCACGGTGATCTATTTCCCGATCGCGCACATGGTATGGTACTGGGCCGGGCCGGACTTCCTGCCTGATGCGCCGACCGATTATGGCTATCTGTGGGGCATGGGCGCGCTTGATTTCGCGGGCGGCACCGTCGTCCACATCAATGCGGGCATTGCCGGCCTTGTGGGCTGCCTCATGATCGGCAAGCGCACCGGCTATCCCAAGGAACCGATGCCGCCGCACTCGCTGACCATGACCATGATCGGCGCTTCGCTGCTGTGGGTCGGCTGGTTCGGCTTCAACGCCGGTTCCAATCTGGAGGCCAATGGCGTCACCGCTGTCGCCTTCATCAACACCATGGTCGCCACGGCCGCCGCGGCTGTAAGCTGGGCGCTGGTCGAACAGTTCCACCATGGCAAGCCGTCGCTTCTGGGCGCGGCAACTGGTGCGGTTGCGGGCCTGGTCGCGATCACCCCGGCTTCGGGCTTTGCCGCTCCGATGACGTCGATCGTTCTTGGCTTCGTCGTTTCGCCGGTATGCTACCTGTTCGTGTCGCTGGTGAAGAAGAAGTTCGCTTATGACGACAGCCTGGACGTGTTCGGCGTTCACTGCATCGGCGGCATCGTCGGCGCCATTGCCACCGGCATTGTTGCTGATCCGGCGCTGGGCGGTCAGGGCTTCTTCGACTACACCGTCTTCCCGGCGGCCGTCGGCGCCTATGACATGGGCGCGCAGGTCATCACGCAGATCAAGGCGGTTGTCGTGACACTGCTCTGGTCGGGCATTGGTTCCGCCATCCTCTACCTCATCGTCGACAAGACCATCGGTCTGCGCCCGACGGTGGAAGAAGAAATGCAGGGCCTGGACCTCACCAGCCACGGCGAACGCGCGTACAACTATTGACATAGGGAGGATGGTCCGCCACGTGACGGGCCATCCACTTCACGATGTTCCTCCTGCGAACATCCTGGGCCGGTGCGAAAGCATCGGCCCTTTTTTTGTCACCCGCCGCGACCAGTCCCCGACCGGCGGCGAGGCGGCTTGAATTCCCAGCCGAAGCAGGATAGAGGCTGAGCCCCGCCACCCAAGCGGCCCCTTCGTCTAGCGGTCAGGACGCGGCCCTCTCACGGCTGAAACACGGGTT
>CBHCMH010000430.1:0-2415 GCA_965974445.1 uncultured Rhizorhapis sp. | reverse complement strand
ATCGGCAATGGCGGCGATCAGATCGCCGGGATCCAGTATCCTGCCATCCATGAAGCGGTCGGCGACCGGGGCATAGGCCGCGATGTTGCGAAAGCTGACCGTGATGGCGCGGCCCTTTTCCGCCCAGATGCGGATGGAGACGAGCGGATCGGGATCATCCTCCGGCGTCGAGCCAAGCCCGCGCAGGTTGATGAGCGCGCCGCCGTTCATGACTGTGCAGCGGGGCCGGGTTTCATGGGCGAAAAGCGCGGAGCGGGCGGCCAGCGGAATGGACTCGTCCGCGCGCACCTTCTCCAAGCTGGCCTCATCCCGTCCATCAAGGTGCAGCCAGAGAAATTGCTGTCCGGGCGCCAGGCGTTCCGCCTCTTCCAGGCTTAGCCTTTGCGGCGTTCCATCCAGCAGCAGATAGGCGACGGTCATGAGCCCCACCTCAGGAACAGGGACAGGCCCGGTGCTTGATCTGCTGGCGGGTTGGAACAGGGGATGCGGGCCGCATCCGCCCTCGCCCGGTCGAGGATGACGGCGGGGATGTCCGGCAGGTGATAGACGGTGTCGGCCAGACCCAGAAGGCGGGCGGCGCGCAGCGTCAGTTCGTCGGGATCGGACGAAAGCAGCGCAATGGTCTCGAGTTTGTCTTGCGCGGATGGGTCCGCGTCGTCCGCCAGCCAGTTTTCCACGGCGTCGGGTGCGTGGGGCACGAAGGGATCGAGCGGCCCGCCCTCCCCCCTCGCGGCGTCGATCGCTCGCCGCCGTTTCGCAGCGCCCGGCCAGCGCACCTTCATGGCCGCGCGCGCCTGCCCTAATGCTTCGGCCAGTGCGCCGAGGGCGGGGGGCAGCAAGTCTTCGAGCCGCTGACGGATGGTCTTGGCGAGGCCAGCGGACGCTCCGCCTGTGCCGATGGCGATGAGGACGGGATCGCGGTCGATGATCGCGGGCAGGGTGAAATCGCAATGATCGGGGCGATCGACGGTGTTCACCAGCACGCCGCGCGCCTTCAGCCGGGCAATGACGGCCAGAGCCTCCACCTCGTCATCGATTGCGACGATCGCCAGCCGGGCCTCGTCCGCTTCTCCCACGATCCGTGCGCCCGCGCGTTTGAGCAGCCGCGCCTTGGCCTTTGCCGCTTCGCCTTCGCCCACCAAGATGACCGGACGGTCGTTGAGGCGGAGGAACAGCGGCAGGCTGCGCATCTTACCGCGCCCAATCCGGGATTATGTCGCCTTCGATCAGCGTCTCGATGGGCGGGCGCTTGCGTACCACGGCCCATTTGTCGCCCGACACCAGCACCTCCGGCGTCAACGCCCGGCTGTTATAGGTGTTGGCCATCGTCGCGCCATAGGCGCCCGCCGTCATGAAGGCGAGAAGGTCGCCCGCCTGCACCATGTCCATGTCGCGATTGCGAGCGAAAGTATCGCCGGTTTCGCAGACCGGTCCCACCACGGTCGCCTCGGCTCGCTTGCCGCGCGGCTTGATGGCGCGGATGTCGTGCCAGGCGTCATAGAGGCTGGGGCGCAGCAAATCGTTCATGGCGGCATCGACGATGACGAAGGGCTGAGTCGCCCCCTGCTTGACACGGATGACTTGCGCCATCAGCGCGCCCGCATTGCCGACGATGACCCGGCCCGGCTCGAACAGTAGGCGCACGTCCCAGTCCGCCGTCACCCGCTTCACCATGTCGCCATAGGCCGCCGGAAGCGGCGGAACCGGCAGGGCGGGATCATAGGGCACGCCAAGGCCGCCACCCAGATCGGCGGTGCGGATGTCATGCCCCTCGTCGCGAAGCGCCTCCAGCAGCGCGCCGACTTTCTCGAACGCCGCCTCCAATGGAGCAAGGTCGGTCAGCTGGCTGCCGATATGGACCGCGACGCCCTGCACATCCAGCCCGGCAAGCTGCGCCGCCCGGTCATAGCTGGCGATCGCGCGGTCATAGGGAATGCCGAACTTGTTTTCCGACTTGCCCGTCGAAATCTTCTCGTGGGTGCCCGCATCGACATCGGGGTTGATGCGATAGGCGACGGGCGCGACCTTCCCCATGGCTAGCGCGACTTCGGACAGCATTTCGGCTTCCTGCTCGCTTTCCAGGTTGAACTGGAAAATGCCAAGCTCCAGCGCCAGACGCATTTCGTCGGCCGTCTTGCCGACCCCGGAAAAGACGATCTTTTCGGGCGCGATTCCGGCGGCTACCGCACGGCGCAGTTCGCCGCCCGATACGACGTCGGCACCAAGGCCAAGCCGCGCCAGCGTGGCCAGCACGGCGGCATTGGGATTGGCCTTGACCGCGAAGGCCACGAGGGGATTGGGCAAGGGCTCAAGCGCTTCCTTGAACACGCGCACATGGCGTTCGAGTGTCGCTGTCGAATAGATATAGACAGGCGTGCCGACGGCCTCGGCAATGGCGGCCATGGGCACCTGTTC
>CBHCMH010000429.1:0-2416 GCA_965974445.1 uncultured Rhizorhapis sp. | reverse complement strand
AGATAGGCCTTGCCGGTTCGGCTCCCCCCGCCTTGAGGCGAGCGAGGGCGGTTCGGTGGGCGACGCGATCGAGCAGTGTCACCATCTCCTCGAGTTCGCCGGCGGGCAGATCCTGCGTGATGAAGACAATCCGCGTGCGCTGATCCTCGTCGGGCCATTCAGGAAGCCAGGTCAGGTTGTGCAGCAAATGCTGCGCGCCCTGGATGACGGCAGGCTGGCCAGGTTCTTCCTTGACGTTCACCAGTCCTTTCACCCGCAGCAGGTTGGCGCCGAGGTGCTTTTCCAGCGAAGCAAGCAACAAGTGCAGCGCCTCGCGCGGGAGCGGCTCGTCCCGGATCAGGTTGAACGAGGCGATGCCGCTATCATGCTCATGCGGCGCATGCGCTTCGTGGCCATCCTCCGCGTGGTGCGTTGCGTGGGCTGAAGCCGTGCCGAGGGCAGCTTCCATCCAGGTCTTGGCTGCGCCTGGATCCTCTCTCGGATCGGCCATCAATTTGCGCATCACACCCACTGGATCGGCCGCCAGATCATCGCTTTCCAGGACCGGGGCGGTGCGATTGATCTGGCCCAGACGGGCGATCAGTGCCGCCTTGCATGCTGCACGCTCCGCAGGTTCAAGCAGGTCCAGCTTGGTAAGGAGAATGCTGTCCGCCAGTGCGATCTGGCGCACGGAAACGGGATGATCCGCCAGGGTTGCCTCGGCGTTCACCGCATCGACAGTCGCAACGACCGCGCCCATTCGGAAGAGCCCTTCGAGCGTTGGTTCGGACAGAAAAGCCTGGAGGATAGGACCCGCCTCGGCGAGACCGGAGGTTTCGATGACGACGTGATTGAAATCGACCTCGCCGGCCTCGCGGGCATGGTACAGCCGGTTAAGGGTCTGGATGAGGTCGCCGAACACCGTACAGCACAGGCAGCCATTTTCCAGCACCATGATCGTATCGTCGCTCGCCGTGGTGAGGGCGTGATCGATCCCGATCTCTCCAAACTCGTTTATGATCACCGCGGTGCGCGTCATCGCCGGATCGCGCAGGGCGCGATTGAGCAGCGTGGTCTTTCCGCTGCCGAGAAAGCCGGTCAACACTGTGACCGGCGTCCTCTTATCCTGTCTGGCGTTCGGCATGCATCGACTCAGGCAGGTACGCGGTGGTTGGCGTACAGCTGGGGCCGGAGCGCCGGCTGAGCCATGCGGTACTTGGGCGCATATTCCGTGGTCGCGCCAAGTTCCTCGGCGGCGTGCCATGCCCAGCGGGGGTCGTATAGTGCATCGCGGCCAATTACCACAAAGTCCGCCTTGCCAGAGGCGACGATTTCTTCGGCCTGCTCGGCGCCGCCACCGATCAGGCCGACCGACATGGTGGTTATCCCCGCCTCCTTGCGGATTCGTGCGCCGAACGGAACCTGATACCCGGCCTCCAGCGGGATCTGCTGACGGTGATCGAGCCCGCCCGTGGTGACGTCGATGAAGTCGCAGCCGAGCGCCTTAAGCGCCTTGGCGAACTCGACCGCCTCATCGGGGTTGAAGCCCCCGTCGACCCAGTCGGTTGCGGAAACGCGAATGCCCATCGGTTTGTGCGCGGGCCATTCCGCCCGCATCGCCTTGAATACCTCAAGCGGAAAACGCATGCGGTTTTCCAGCGAGCCGCCAAATTCGTCGGTGCGCTGGTTGGCGAGTGGCGAGAGAAACTGGTGGATGAGATAGCCATGTCCGCCATGCATCTCGATCAGGTCGAAACCGATCCGTTCAGCGCGCGCGACGGCCTGGCGATGCGCTTCGACGAGGTCGGCCATCTCGGCCTTGGTCAGCTCGCGAGGAGCCGGGTAGTCGCCGAACGGGATCGCCGATGGTCCGACCGTTTCCCATGCGCCTTCCTCTGCCGTCAATGCCTTGCCGCCCAGCGCCGGCGGTTGCTGCGAGCCCTTGCGTCCGGCATGGCCAATCTGGATTCCCAGCTTGGCGACGCCGTAGGTGCGGCAGAAATCCACGATGCGCTTCAGGGCAGCTTCGTTGTCATCGGTGCACAAGGTGGCGCAGCGCGGCGAAATCCGGCCTTCCGGCGAGACGTTCGTCATCTCGACCATGACCAGGCCCGCAGCGCCCATCGCCAGACCGCCGAGATGGACCAGATGCCAGTCGTTGGCCGAGCCCTCGTTCGAGTTGTACTGGCACATGGGCGAGACGACGATCCGGTTGGAGAGGGTGAGGTCGCGCAGGGTAATCGGTGAAAAGAGCGTGCTGGTCATCGGTTTAAAACTTTCTCTGGATAGTTGTACAAATAGGGTTGGGGCGAAATCAGGCAAGTCCGCTGGCGCGGGCCTGGGCGAGGGCCATGACGATCCAGTCCCGCCCGGCATCGCCAGCGGCGATCGCGCGGGACAGGCGATCGCGGCAGACCTCGGCGCTGGGCAGCGGAAC
>CBHCMH010000428.1:0-2422 GCA_965974445.1 uncultured Rhizorhapis sp. | reverse complement strand
ATCCGTACATTCTGGATGGCCGCGCCCCTGGTCGTGCGCCACCGGGTCTTGACCGAGTTCTGGCCGAGGAGCGCAACGACCGCAAGGCCGGCGAAGATCAGGAAACCAAGCTGCGGGCTGCCGGTAAGCTGCTTGGCAAAGCCCAGCGACGAAGCGAGGTAAAAGCCGCCCACGCCGCCCGCGAACCCGACAAGGCCGGTCATCACGCCAATTTCATGCCGGAAACGCTGCGGCACGAGCTGGAACACAGCGCCGTTGCCCGCACCCAGCGCCAGCATGGCAAGGACGAACAGCCCAAGCGCCAGCACCACCGTCGATGGGCCGGTGCTGATCGCGACCAGCGCGGCCGCCGCGACCAGATAGACGAACGACAGCGTCTTGATGCCGCCAAAGCGGTCGGCCATCGCGCCGCCCATCGGACGGACCAGCGATCCGGCAAAGACGCAACCTGCGGTGCAATAGCCCGCAACAACGGTCGTCAGTCCGAACTGGTCGGTGAAATAAATGCTGAGCGAAGCGGTCAAGCCCGAAAAGCCCCCGAACGTGACGCCGTAGAACAGCATGAACCACCAGGCATCGACGTCCTTGAGCGGATCAAGATAGGCGCTGAGCGGCTTGGCGGGCGGCTGATCGGGGGAATCCTTCGCCATGATCATGTAGATCACGAACACGATCGCCAGCGGAATGCAGGCGAGGCCCAGAACCGCGTTCCAGCCGAAAAGTTTGGCCAGGCCAGGCGCGAAGAGCGCGGCTAGCACCGTACCGGAATTGCCCATCCCGGCGATGCCCATCGCCTTGCCCTGATGCTCGGGCGGATACCAGCGCGAGGCGAGCGGCAGGGCGACGGCGAAGCTCGCCCCCGCAAAACCGAGGATCAAGCCCAGAGCGAGCGTGCCCGCAAAGCTGTCGACGCCCATGAGCCAGGCAACAAACAGGCCGCCGATGACGATAATCTGGCCAATGGCGCCGGTCATCTTCGGACCGATCCGGTCGACAAGAAGGCCGTTCACCAGCCGCAATATTGCGCCCGCAAGGGTCGGGACGGCGACCATCAAGCCCTTTTGCGCGGGCTCCAGCGCCAGTTCCTTCGAGATATCGGGCGCGAGCGGACCGAGCATGACCCAGACCATGAAGGCCAGGTCGAAGTACAGAAAGGAGGCGATCAGGGTCGGGCGATGCCCGGATTGCCAGAAACTCTTATTCATGACCGTTCCATTATATTTGAAGTCCGGATTGCGACCGGGGTTGACGCGGCCGACGACCGCTGGCCCATTTCACGCGTACGCGTAAGGGGATGGATTGAATGGCGTCGGCAACGGATTTGAAGATTGCAGCGGGAATTGCGAGCGAGACCGGCAAACGCCCGGACAACCAGGATTTTGCCGCCGTCTATGAAGGCACGCCGCTTGAGCGGGTCAATCACGGCATCATCGCCGCCGTCGCGGACGGGGTCGGCGGCAGCAAGGGCGGCCGTGTGGCGTCCGAACTCGCCATCCGTTCCCTCATTGACGGCTTTTATGCCCAGCCCGACACCATCGGCCCCGCCAACGCGGCGAGCCGAGCGCTCAAGGGTTTCAACCAGTGGCTGCACGCGCAGGGCCGGACGGACGAAAAGCTGGAGGGCGCGGCCACCACGCTCAGCGCCGTCATTCTGCGCGGCCGGCGCGCCTATGTGCTGCATGTCGGCGACAGCCGCGTGTGGCATTTGCGCGACGGCGTGCTCACCTGTCTGACCGAGGATCATGTCCTGTCCCAACCGGACCTGCGCCATGTGCTGTACCGCGCTCTGGGCATTGAGCCGCACGTCCGGCTTGACCAGCGGAGCCAGCCGCTGGCGGTCCACGACCGCATTCTCATCACCAGCGACGGCGTCCATGGCGCGCTGGGCGAAAAGGCACTGACTGCCCTGCTGGACCGGCGCGGCGCGGCAGAGGCCGATGCCGCCGCGATCGTCGAGGCGGCGCTCGACGCCGGATCCCACGACAATGCGACGGCCATTGTGATCGACATTACCGACCTGCCCCCGCCCGATCAGACCGAAATCAGCGGCACGGCCGAGCGCCTGCCCGTCCTGCCGCCGCCAAATGCGGGGGAGAATATCGACGGTTTCCTGCTTGAACTGCTGCTCGCCGAGGGTCGTTACACGCGCCTCTTCCTCGCCCGCAACGGCGAGGGTGGCCCCGAACTGGTGCTCAAATTTCCCAAGCCCGCCATCCTGTCCGAAAGCGGCGCTCGCCTCGCTTTCATGCGCGAAGCCTTTGTCGGCGCGCGGGTCCACAGCCCCTTCGTTGCCGAGGTGATCGACATTCCGCCCGAACGGCAGAGCCGCCTTTATGTTGCAATGCCGCATTATCCCGGCAACACGGTGGAGCAGCGGTTGCGGCACGGCCCCCTGCCGCTGAGCGAAGGCATCACCATTGCC
>CBHCMH010000427.1:0-2427 GCA_965974445.1 uncultured Rhizorhapis sp. | reverse complement strand
CGGCAAAGCCGCTTGTTTCCTTCTGCTCAATGCCAGCAGCCGCAATAACGGCAACCGCGATCGGCATCATGATGAGCGTTGTCGCCGTATTGGAAACGATCAGGCTGAGGATCGCGGTCGCCGCCATGAAGGCGAGCAAAAGGCCGCCCGGCGTCCGCCCGCCGCGCGCAACGACGGCCAGCGCCAGCCGGCGGTGCAATCCCGTCCGTTCAATCGCCAGCGCCAGGAACGCGCCGCCCAGCACCAGAAAGAGAATGGGCGAATAATAGGCCGCCGCTATCTCCTTGGGCGACATCATTCCCATCAGCGGAATGACAAGGAACGGCAGCAGCGCCGTTACGGTGAGGGGCAGCGCTTCCGTCATCCACCATGAGGCCATGAGGACGATCAATGCGGCCATATGCCACGCATCCGGGGCCATGCCTGTCGGCGCAGGCAGGGCGAGCATGATGACAAAGGCCAGAAGGCCGCCGGTCAGACCCAGTTTTTTCGTCATTCGGCGGAAAGACCGATCAGCGAGATCTGACGCCCGTAACCGGATTCCTCTTCATGACAGGAACGGCGATAGCTGTAGAAGCGGCTGGGCTGCGAATAGGTATCCTCGCCCAAGGCCTCGACGCGCGTCACGCCAGCTTGGGCGAGCCGCGCCACGACATAGGCTTCGATGTCGAATTGCTGATGTCCGGGGCGTCCGGCGCTGAAGAAACGCTCATTGTCGGCATCGGCGCGCAGGAAGGGCTCGGCGAATTCATCCGTGACTTCGTATGAGGCGCGGGCGATGCACGGTCCCACGGCGCAGCCGATCCGGTCACGCCGGGCGCCCAGCTTTTCCATGGCGGCCAGCACGGCGTCGGTAATGCCGCCCAGCGCGCCCTTCCATCCGGCATGCGCGGCGGCGATGACGCCGGCGGTCCTGTCGGCAAACAGCACCGGTACGCAGTCAGCGGTCAAAATGCCGAGCAACAACCCCGGCCGGGCGCACACCATGGCGTCAGCGCTGGGACGGGCATCGTCCGCTATCGGCTCTGTCACCGTGACGACATCGGCCGAATGCACCTGATGCAGCGTGACGAGCGTGGATCCTGGCAAGACGGCTTCGCGCGCCAATATCCGGTTCTGCGCGATGGCTGTGCGGTCGTCGGTGGAGCCCAGCCCGACGTTCAGGCCGGCATAAAGCCCGATGGACACGCCGCCGCGCCGTCCCAGGAAACCATGCGGCACATCGCCCAACATGCCGCTGCGCAAGATTTCGATCACCCGTTGAACCCCTCAGCCGATGCCCAGTCCGGATGAACGAAGGCCATCGCCTTGAAAAGGGTGCCCATCTGATCGTCCGCGGTCAACCGGGATCGTGCGCTTTCGATCTCTTGCGTCCGTTCCGGCGATTTTCCCGCAAGCGCCCGCGCCCGCGCATCGATGCCAAGGGCCTTCAGCCAGGCCCCCTGCCCCACCGGGCCGAACACGCGCAAACCGGCCTGACGCGCCATATTGCCCAGACAGGCAAAATCGACATGCGCGGTAAGATCGCTGTCGCCGGGGTCCACAAAGGGGCTGGCCGTTTTGTGTCCTCGCACGGCCTGAAGCGTGTCGCCGAATGCAGGGCCTTCATAACCATAGTCGATGATGATGGCCGCCCCGCCCTGTTTTGCGATCCGCAGGGCCAGCGCATAGGCAACCGTGGCGCTAGCCGGAGAGGTTTCAAGGATCGCGCCTTCCGGTGCGTGCCGCAGACTGTCGGGAACCGCGCTGTCCATCGGGCGATAGCCTGCCATCGGATCAAACCGGCCGGGCTCTCCGTTCAGCGCGCGTATCACCACTCGTTCCCGCCAGCCCTGCGGCGTAGCCACCATCTGCCTGACCGGCAGGGCATCGAAAAATTCATTGGCGACCACCAGCAGCGGCCCATCCTGCGGCAGGCTGTCGAGATCGTCATGCCATTGGGCGTGGGACACATTGGTCCTCTGCTTGCCCCGCAGCGCCTCGCTGGTTTCAACGAAATGGACCTTCGGGGCGAGCGCCGCCATCTGCATCGCCCGCAATGCGTCGGCGGCCAGCGTCCCCCGGCCGGGTCCCAACTCAACATAATAGGGGTTGGCCCGGCGGCCGCTGCGCATCCAGAGGTCGGCGAGCCAGAGGCCGCACAATTCCCCGAACATCTGGCTGATTTCAGGGGCAGTTATGAAATCCCCCGCCGCGCCCAGGGGATCGCGGCTGTTATAATAATGCGCGTTCGCTTCGGCCATATAATGGGCGATGGAGATCGGACCGCCCGCCTCGATCTGCCGGGCCAGCCGCTCGGAAAGCGAAGGCTCGTCAGCCGGCACGCGCGCTCGCGTCCGGCATGGCGGCGCGCGCGGCGCGGCTGCGGGCAGTCAGGATCAGGTACAGGCCGCCCAGGATCATCGGCACGGTCAACCACTGGCCCAT
>CBHCMH010000426.1:0-2430 GCA_965974445.1 uncultured Rhizorhapis sp. | reverse complement strand
ATTCGCGGACATCAATGGCGACGCCTTCGTGCAAATCATGCTTAATCTTCTGAAGAATGCCGCAGAAGCCCTTGAAGAAATTAATAAAGGTGAGATTCGCATTACCACAGCCTATCGGCATGGCGTGTCGGTAAGGATCGAGGGCAGGGGCAATGCCTCGCTTCCGATCGAAATTCAAATCTCCGACAACGGCCCCGGTGTTCCCGACCATATTCGCGAACATTTGTTCAATCCGTTCATTTCCAGCAAACGGGACGGGCAGGGGCTAGGCCTCGCCTTGGTGGACAAGCTGGTGCGCGACATGAACGGGCTGGTCCAATATTCGCGCGATGCGGACAACAAACGCAGCATATTCCGCATATTGCTGCCAATGGCGATGGGGTAGGGAAACATGACGCCCAAGGGACGCATATTGGTTGTGGATGACGACCAGGCGATCTGCATGGTCGTAGGCGAAGCGCTGCGTCGCAGCGGGCACAAGGTGAAGACGTCGGGAACCATTGCCGAGCGGACCCAATTGCTACGCAGTTTCAACCCCGACGTCCTTATCACTGACGTCAAGCTGCCGGACGGTGACGGGCTGGACGATGTGGCGCAGATCATTGACCGTTATCCCGACACCAGCGTCATCATCCTTTCAGCGCAAAACACGCTCAACACGGCCGTCCGGGCGACGGAGAAGGGGGCGTTTGAATATCTGCCCAAGCCCTTCGACCTCAACGAGCTGTCCCGTGCCGTCAGCGACGCGCTGTCGAAGAAGCTTAGCGGCAAGGATGGCGAGGATCAGCCCGCCGATGAGAATGACGGCATGCCGCTCGTCGGACGATCCTCTTCGATGCAGGAGGTTTATCGGACGATCGCCCGGGTAATCTCCAATGATCTTACCATATTGGTGCTTGGCGAATCCGGCACGGGCAAGGAATTGGTGGCCGAGGCCATTCACAATCTGGGTCGCCGCCGGACGAAGCCCTTTGTTGCGATCAACATGGCCGCCATACCGAGAGAACTGATCGAGTCGGAATTGTTCGGTCATGAAAAGGGAGCTTTTACCGGCGCGCAGGCCCGGACGGCGGGCAAGTTCGAGCAGGCGCAGGGCGGCACCCTGTTCCTCGACGAGATTGGCGATATGCCGATGGAGGCGCAGACTCGGCTGCTCCGGGTGCTACAGTCGGGCGAATTCACGACTGTCGGCGGCGCAAATCCCATTCGCGTCGATGTCCGGATCATCGCCGCGACCAACCAGCACCTCCCCACGCTGATTGCCGACAACAGGTTTCGGGAAGACCTTTATTATCGCTTGAATGTGGTCCCCATCCATTTGCCGGCGCTGCGTGAACGACGCGACGATGTCCCGCTGCTCGCGCGTCATTTTCTGGAACTTGCGGCCAATGATGGCCTGCCTCGCAAGGTGCTGGGGGAGGACGCGGCGCAACTGCTGTCGCAATATAGCTGGCCCGGCAACGTTCGCGAGCTGCAAAACCTGATGCAGCGCCTGGCGGTGCTGAGCCGCGAAGACATCATCAGCTTAGCGGTAGTGCGGCAGATCCTTCCTGCGGCACAGATCAGTCAGGGACCATGCGGGCAGGCGGTCGATCAGGTACAGGAGGCTGTCAGGACATGGGCCAGGGAAAAGCTGGCGGGCCAAAATACCGCCAGCGGCGCGGCCGAGGAGATTCTCCACGATGCGCTGTTGTCCCTGGTTGAACCTGTGCTATTAAGGGAAACCTTGTTGAGCGTGGACGGCAACCAGATCAGGGCTGCCCAGCTGTTAGGAATAAACCGCAATACGTTGCGGAAAAAGCTCAACGATTACGGCCTGGATCCGGTGAACCTTCGCCGAGGCGAATGAATATTCCGATTCGCCGAACAAATCGCGCAAAAACTGTGTTTGAATAGCAACAACATTGTTGTATCGATGCAACTATGGAGAGTTTGGCTGACCTTCAGCATAGCAACGAAATGACGTCATGGCGCGCGCGGATGGCGCAGTTCAGGCGTAATCCCCATATCGCCACTATCGTGGAGATGGCAGTACTCTTCCTGTTCGCGGCCACTTGTCTCACCACATACCTTATTATCGCGGGGCAGGAGGAGCCGGACAAGCTCCTGACCCCGCCGGTCGTGGCCCTGCTGCTGGTGGCCAACCTGGTTCCGGCGATCGCATTGCTCGTCCTGCTTGGGCGGCGGGTAGCCAAGCGGCGGGCCGCGCAGTCGGTGATCGGCGGCGATGGGCAGCTACATGTCCGGCTCGTGGCGATTTTCTCCATCATCGCGAGCGTGCCGATGCTGCTCGTGGTCATCTTCGCTTCGCTGTTGTTCCAATATGGGGTGCAGTTCTGGTTCTCCGGCGACGCCCGCACGATGCTGCAGAATGCGAGCGGCCGCGCGCGCGGTTATTATGAGCAGAACAGGACAGAGGTTGGCGACGAA
>CBHCMH010000425.1:0-2434 GCA_965974445.1 uncultured Rhizorhapis sp. | reverse complement strand
GGGGTGTTCCGGCCAGACTAAGCCTGACCCCGCGAGCCATTGCGCGCGGCAGCCGCCAGCAAAGGAGAACCGCCAGGCGAATTGGCGAGTGGCGGGCCAGCTTTGCGGTCAGTTTTAACGTGGTCGACGAATCGCCGCGCTCTGCTGCGGCAACCGCCCCCCAAGCCATAAAATTGGCGCGCCCGCGAGCAATCTCCCGGCGGCAATTGGGGTGACGAGAAAGCATCTCCTCTCCGACCAATTCAAAGGAACGCAGCATCCGGAGCATATCGCTGGACATATTGCCGGGCAGATCACGGTAGCCTGTCAATTGCTCCGGAACCAGGGCGAAGCGGTGCGTCTCGGCGATGCGGAAATAGATGGAAAAATCCTCACATCCTTGCGCGCCACGTTCCCGAAGGCTCGGATCGAATCCGCCAGCGGCTTCCAGAGCAGCACGCGTCATCAGGGCGGCGCTACCGTTGCCGATGAAATTGCCGCCAAAAATCGCCTTTAGCACGTGGCCTTCGACGGGCGGCCTGTGGCTGCGGCTAATGATAAAACTGTCGGCATCTATTTTCGCATACCAGCTATAGGCAAGGCCCGCGTCCTCGCCATGCGCTCGCAGCGCTTCAAGCTGGCGCTCAATCTTGGCTGGCGCCCAAAGGTCGTCCGCGTCGATAAAGGCCACATAGTCCGCGGCGGCGGCACTCCATCCCGTGTTTCGCGCTGTGGCTACACCCGCATTGGCCCGCTGGATCAGGCTGATCCGCGGGTCCTTCGCGGCATGAGCGAGGATGAGGTCCGGAGTAGCATCGGCGGAACCATCGTCAACGGCCAGAATATCGAGTGCGCTGTGCGTTTGCGATCGTACGCTGCAGAGCGTTTCATCGATGGTGTCCACGGCGCGATAGGCCGGGATCACGACGCTGACAAGTTCAGCCGGAGCATCGCACTTTATCCCGAGCAGCTTTGCCATCGACCGCTTGATCCCGGCATGCGCATCGCCGGCAACCGCCCGATCGAGCAGCGGCTGCAACAAGGCCTCAGTATCTTGCCAACTCCGGGAAAAGGTCGCGGGCGTGCAGGCTGCACCCGTGCATAGCGCTTCCAGAAGCGTCAAGGCGACCATCCTGGCCTCCTGCGCGGGCACCGCAATCGGCGGCAGATTGGGTAAGCCCTCTACCGGCGCACGGCGCTGACCTGCAGCCACGGCCTGGCACCAGAGCGCGAAGTAGGCCAGTGACAGGCTTTCCTCCTGGGAAACATCCCTGTTTACCGAGAAGTCCTCGGCTAATCGCCTGAAGCCATTGTGAATAATTGTCGCCCCATCGGAAAAGAGCTGCGCGACATCGGACGAAAGGGATCCCTGACGGAGACGGTAAACCGCATGGAGGCCCGGTACCGGGACGTAGTGGGCGTCCGCGAAGGCCAGCCTTTGCCACAAATCCCAATCCTCGCATGTCCGCAGCCGGGTATCGAAGCCACCGAGAGCCTCCACGCGATCACGTCTGATCAGCACGGCATGGGCCGCAAGCGCATTGCGATGAATGAAAGCTTGCGGCGGGTTGGCCGCAACCTCGGGTGTGAAGCGCGGCATGAAGGCCTGGCCCAGGGGCGTTACCCGGACATAGCCGCAATAGCTTGCCGCGATTTCGGGATCGGAATGCAAAGCATTATGGAGCCGGGCAATATGGTCCTGTGTCATCCAGTCATCGGCGTCGAGAAACAGCAGTGCCTCTCCGGTGGAATGGTGCAGTCCGTGATTGCGCGCGCCAGAAACGCCCAAACCCGCGGTCCCGATATGCCGGATGCGAACATCCAAATCGGCGTACCGGGACGCGATGGCGGCGGTCCCGTCGCGGGACCCGTCATCGACGATGATGGCTTCCCAGTCCGAAAATTCCTGCGCCAGCACACTGTCCAACGCGGCGGGCAGCGTCTGCTCTGCGTCACGCGCGGGGATGATGAGGGAGACGGCGGTCATTGCGCCGTCGTTCGGTTATGCCGCAGATAATAGAACAGCCCCGCCGCGAACCCGGAAACTTCACGCCCCAGGAAGCGGTTATGGGGACGCTCCCCATAACGCAATCGCTGCCATGTCCGGCGCGCATAATATCGCGGCATCAGGTAGAATGCCCGCCACAGATTGCCGCGATTGCGGGTCCGTTCATACTGCACCATCAGGGCGGCGGCATGTCCCTTCATATAATGATAAATCTGCGAGGCGAGCCCCGACATATCGCGCCGGTGATAATGGAAGGCGACGGCCGCCGGTTCATAGATGCAAGTACCGCCGATGCTCAGGATGCGATGCCAGAATTCGGAATCCCCCGAGCAGCCTGCGGCACCGACATCCAACCGCTCGTCAAAACCGCCAGCCGTTTCGAAGGCCGAGCGCCGGAATGCCATGCTGGCCCCGGCGCCGATCTTCCAGACTTCGCTGCCCGTGCTC
>CBHCMH010000424.1:0-2434 GCA_965974445.1 uncultured Rhizorhapis sp. | reverse complement strand
CGCAACCGATGGCCAGCACGGTCACCGCTCCGATCTGCAACAAGTAAATCCGCTCGATATCGGCCGATGTCGCGCCCAGCACCTTCAGCGTTGCGATGCTGCTCCGCTTCAGCGTCAGATAGGACGACACGCCATTGCTGACGCCGATCCCCGCGATCAGCAATGCGGTCAGCCCGATGAGCGAAAGAAACTGTCCCATCCGCTCGAAAAAGCGATTGGCTCCGGGCGCCGCGCGATCGCGATCCTTGAACTCCCAGCCGGCCGAGGGGTGACGCTCCTCCAACGCATTGCGAACCTGCCGCGCATCCTCACCGGTGCGGAGTTTGATCCGGTATTTGCTTTCATACAGGCTGCCCGGTTGAATGAGGCCGGTCCGCCGCAGTCCTTCCAGTGAGGTGATTGCGACCGGCCCCAGCGTAAAGCCTTCCCCGATGCGGTCCGGCTCATCGACGATGATGTCGCGAACCGTGAATTCCGCGCCGCCAAAGCGCAGCCGCCCACCCTGCTGCACGCCCAGCCGGTCAACCAGCGACTGACCGATCACCACCTCGTTCGCCTTGAGCTGGCCCGTGAGCGCCCCCTGTCGCAGGACCAGCTTTCCATAAAGCGGATAGGCCGCATCGACGCCCTTGAGCTCGGTCAAAACCGCTGCGGGTCCGTCGGTTGATGCGTCGGAGCGCTGCGCCATTGCCCGCATGCGGATTGTTTCACTCAGCCTGCCCAGGCCGCGCAGCTCCGCCTTTTCACTGCTGCTTGCCTCCCGCTGGGTCATCGCGACTTCGACATCGCCGCCCAGCAGCGTCTGGCCGCGCGCGGAAAGCTCGCCTGTGATCGCCGAGGTGAGACTGCCGATCGCCGCCAGTGTCCCCACGCCCAGGAAAAGGCAGATGAACAACAGCCGCAGCCCCCGGAAATTGGCATGCAGGTCGCGGCGCGCGATTGGCCAGCTTGCTCTCCAGCTTAACGTCGTCACTGCGAGCGGTCCGAAAAGATTTGTCCGTCCCGCATCTGCACGATCCGGTCGCACCGCTGGGCGAGCGACGGGTCGTGGGTGATGATGACCAGCGTCGCCCCCGCCGCCGCCTGCCGCTCGAACAGCAGATCGATGATCGCGGAGCCGGTCGTGGCGTCCAGATTGCCCGTTGGTTCATCGGCAAAGATGATGTCCGGCCCGGGCGCGACGGCGCGCGCGATCGCCACCCGTTGCTGCTCGCCGCCGGAAAGCTGCGCCGGATAATGGCGGACCCGATGGCTGAGGCCAACGCCTTTCAGTTCCGCCTCCGCCCGAGCAAATGCGTCGGTGACCCCGGCGAACTCGAGCGGCACGGCGACATTTTCCAGCGCCGTCATCGTGGGCAGCAGGTAAAAGGATTGCAGGACGATGCCAATCCGTCCCCGCCGTGCGCGGGCCAGCTCATCCTCGTCCATTGCGCCATAATCCAGGTCCGCGACCGAAATCTCACCGCCGCTTGCTCGCTCGAGTCCCGAAAGCGTCGCCATCAGCGAAGACTTGCCCGATCCGGAAGCACCCAGGATCGCCAGACTTTCCCCCTGCATGATGTCCAGGTCGATGCCGCGCAATATCTCCACCGGCGCGTCCCGCGTGCCGAGCGAGAGCGTGACATTGCGCGCGCGGATCGCAATAGTGGACTGGTGGGTTGTGCCATGCATGTGGGAAGGACGCTCCTTGGCCGTAAAGCTGTTTCGTTATGCGATGTTGCCGCTGCTTTTCCAATTGGTGGCCGGGTGCTCCGATAACAAGCCCGCCGCCGATCAGCCGAAGAGCGAAAGGATCGCGGAACAACCCAAGGTGCCCGCCGCGGAGGACGCCAGACTGATCGTGGTGTTCGGTGATAGCCTCTACGCCGGCTATCAGCTTGAACAGGGTGAAGGCTTCGCGCCGGAACTGGAACGCGCCCTTGCCGCGCGCGGGATTGCGGCTCGAGTTCATAATGCGGGCGTATCGGGGGATACGAGCGCGGCAGGGTTGCAGCGGCTCGCCTTTACGCTCGACGGGCTGGACCGCAGGCCCGATTTGGTGATCGTTGGCCTTGGCGGCAATGACATGTTGCGGGGCCTGAAACCGGAGGACACGCGTCAAAATCTGGATGCGATCCTGACCGAACTCGATCGGCGGAACATCGACGCCATGCTGACCGGCATGCTCGCCTCGCGCAATCTGGGGAAGGATTATGCCAGCCGGTTCGATGCCATTTATCCAGCGCTGGCGACGAAATATGATATTCCGCTCTATCCCTTTTTTCTGGAAGATGTGGTGGGGAGGCGGATCTGATGCTGGCGGACGGGATTCATCCCAATGAACGCGGCATCGACATTATCGCGGGGCGGGTTGCGCCGGTGGTGGCATTAGACCTGGGTTCGACCAGCTATGCACGTCGTGACGGAGCCGATTTGGGCCGAGTGCAAGGCGCGA
>CBHCMH010000423.1:0-2435 GCA_965974445.1 uncultured Rhizorhapis sp. | reverse complement strand
AAGGATAGCGGCGTGCCTCCCCGCTTTTGCGGGTGGTGCCAGCCATGTATAGATGAAGAAGATGACTCGCGAAAAACCCAAGACATTCCACGTCAAATCCTTCGGCTGTCAGATGAATGTCTATGATGGCGAGCGCATGGCCGAAATGCTGAGCGCCGAAGGGATGACGGCGGCGCAGGACGGGGCGGACGCCGATCTGGTGGTGCTCAATACCTGCCACATCCGCGAAAAGGCCGTGGACAAGGTCTATTCCGACATCGGACGGCTTCGGCGTGGCGATGGCACCCGCCCGATGGTAGCCGTCGCGGGCTGCGTCGCGCAGGCCGAGGGCGCGGAAATCCCCCGCCGCGCGCGCGAAGTCGACATTGTTGTCGGCCCTCAGGCCTATCACCGCCTGCCCGGCCTTATCGAAAAGGCGCGCAAGGGCGAAACTGCGCTCGACACCGACATGCCCGCCGCGTCCAAATTCGGCGCGCTCCCGAGCCGCGCGGCGCAAAAGCGCCCGTCGGCCTTTCTTACGGTGCAGGAAGGCTGCGACAAATTCTGCACCTATTGCGTCGTACCCTATACGCGCGGCGCGGAAATCAGCCGGCCATGGTCCGCCATCCTGGATGAGGCAAAAGCGCTCATCGACGGCGGAGCGGTTGAAATCATCCTGCTCGGCCAGAACGTCAATGCCTGGACGGGCGAGGACGATGCGGGCAGCATACAGGGGCTCGACGGCCTTGCCCGCGCGCTTGACCGCCTGCCCGGCCTCCGGCGCATCCGCTACACCACCAGCCATCCCAACGACATGACCGACGGCCTGATCGCCGCGCATGGCGAGGTGGAAAAGCTGATGCCATTCCTCCACCTTCCCGTACAGTCCGGCAGCGACCGCATATTGAAGGCGATGAACCGCAGCCATAGCGCAAAATCCTATCGCGATGTGCTGGACAAGGTCCGCAAGGTCCGCCCCGACATCGCGCTTTCGGGCGACTTCATCGTCGGCTTTCCCGGCGAGACGGAGGCAGATTTTGAAGCCACGTTGCAGATCGTCCGCGACGTCCGCTATGCGCAGGCCTATTCCTTCAAATATTCGCCGCGGCCCGGCACTCCCGCCGCTACGATGGAAGAGCAAATCAGCGCCGAAGTGATGGACGACCGGCTGCAACGCCTGCAGGCCCTGCTCAATGAACAGCAGCTTGCCTTCAATCAGGCGAGCGTGGGCGCGCGCACGTCCATCCTCCTGGAACGCCCCGGCCGCCACCACGGCCAGCTCGTCGGCAAATCCCCCTGGCTTCAATCAGTTCATGTTCAGGCCGACGGCGCCAGGATCGGCGATATGCTGGACGTCGATATTGTTTCCGCCGGTCCCAACAGCCTTCAGGGCGACATCGTGAAAAGGAAAGCCGCTTGATCCCAAAATCTCGTCGTTTCCGCGAAGGCGGGAACCCATCTCCCGCCCCCTCCTGCTTGCCGAACGCTCAGGAAATGGATTCCCGCCTTCGCGGGAATGACGAAGAAGGGAACGCATAATGGCGAAAAAACATGTCCAGGCCGAACTCGGCGACCGGGGCCGCCTTGAAGTCACCTTTGACAAGCCGCACCTGCTCGGCGCGCTGTTCGGCGAATATGACCAGAATCTGGTCGCCATCGAAAATAGGCTGGGCGTCTACATCGCCGCGCGCGGCAACAAGCTTCAGATAGAGGGCGACGCCGAAGCCGCCGCCCGCGCGCGCGACGTGCTGATGGGCCTCTACAACCGGATCGGCAAGGGCCAGGAAATCGACGCCGCCGCCGTCGATGCGGTCATCGCCATGTCGGCCGAACCCACGCTGGACGGCATCATCCGCGCCGATGTCAGCCAGCCGCCTTCGATCATGATCCGGACGCGCAAGAAGACCATCGTGCCGCGCTCCACGACGCAGATCCGCTATATGGAGGCGCTTGCCCGCGACCAGATGATCTTCGCATTGGGGCCGGCAGGCACCGGCAAGACCTATCTGGCGGTCGCGCAGGCGGTGAGCCAGCTCATCACCGGCTCGGTCGACCGCCTCATCCTCTCCCGTCCGGCCGTCGAAGCGGGGGAGCGCCTGGGCTTCCTTCCCGGCGACATGAAGGACAAGGTCGATCCCTATCTCCGCCCGCTCTATGACGCGCTGTATGACACGCTGCCCGCCGAGCAGGTTGAACGGCGTATCGCCAGCGGAGAAATCGAAATCGCGCCCTTGGCTTTCATGCGCGGCCGCACGCTTGCCAACGCCTTCATCATTCTCGACGAGGCGCAGAACACCTCCGCGGCCCAGATGAAGATGTTCCTCACCCGCTTCGGCGAAAACAGCCGCATGGTCATATGCGGCGACCCCAAGCAGGTCGACTTGCCCGTTCCTGGCGCATCGGGCCTTGCCGACGCGGTGGGCAAGCTGGAGGGCATCGAGGGCATCGCCACGGTC
>CBHCMH010000422.1:0-2470 GCA_965974445.1 uncultured Rhizorhapis sp. | reverse complement strand
CAATAGCATAATGAATGATGCCGCCGCCGCAACGGCTTTCCGCCGCCTGCTCGCACATTTGCAGCACCGCACCGATGCGCAGAATGTCGACCTGATGGGCCTTGCCGGATTTTGCCGCAATTGCCTGGCCGACTGGATCGCCGAAGCGGACGGCACGCTGAGCAAGGACGAAGCGCGCGAAATCGTCTATGGCATGCCCTATTCGGAGTGGAAGGCGAAGCATCAGGCCGAAGCGACACCCGAACAGCTGCAGAAAATGAAGGAAAGCGTGGCGAAGAACGCCGGAAGCCATTAGAGGCTGGGCGCACTGATTCACTTGGGAGCCCGATCCGCTCCCGCCACACACTGACGGAGACACTAATGAGCGAAGGCAATGTCGCGGCCGACCAACTGCGCCTGTTCATCGAGCGCATCGAACGCCTGGAAGAGGAAAAAAAGGGCATCGCCGACGACATCAAGGACGTCTATGCCGAAGCAAAATCCAACGGTTATGACACCAAGACGATGCGCGCCATCGTCCGCCTGCGGAAAATGGAAAATCACGCGCGGCAGGAAGCCGAAGCGCTGCTGGAAACCTACAAGGCGGCGTTGGGGCTGGAGTGATCTGTTCCCCTCCCGCCTGCGGGAGGGGACAAGGTTGCAAGGCCCGGGCCTGCAGGCTAGATAGCCCGATCATTTCACCCACAGACATCAGCAGGAGCGGGGCCCGGTGGCCGGTCACAGCAAATTCAAGAACATCATGCATCGCAA
This sequence comes from uncultured Rhizorhapis sp., assembly GCA_965974445.1. Lineage (GTDB taxonomy): Bacteria > Pseudomonadota > Alphaproteobacteria > Sphingomonadales > Sphingomonadaceae > Rhizorhapis. Next base: position 1,720 of record CBHCMH010000422.1, on the reverse strand, counting down.
GGGCGCGCAGGACAAAAAGCGCTCCGCGATGTTCTCCAAACTCAGCCGCGAAATTACCGTCGCGGCGAAGATGGGCATGCCCGACCCCGACATGAACCCGCGCCTGCGCCTGGCGGTCAACGCGGCCAAGGCGCAGTCGATGCCCAAGGACAATATCCAGCGCGCCATCGACAAGGCGGCACAGGCGGGCGGCGAGAATTATGAGGAAGTGCGTTACGAGGGCTATGGCCCCGGCGGCGTCGCGATCATTGTCGAGGCGCTGACCGACAATCGCAACCGCACCGCCACCAACGTCCGCACTGCCTTTTCCAAAAATGGCGGCAATCTGGGCGCGTCGGGTGCGGTCAGCCACGGCTTTGACCGCATGGGCCTCATCACCTATCCGGCCAGCGCGGGCGATGCTGAAAAGATTTTCGAAGCCGCCCTGGAAGCAGGCGCGGAAGATGTCGTCTCCAACGAAGACGAGCATGAAGTCTGGACCGCAATGGATTCACTCCACGAGGTCGCCAAGGCTCTTGAAGCCACGCTGGGAGAGGCGGAAAGCGCCAAGCTCGCATGGAAGCCACAGACCACGGTGGACGTGGACGAGGCCAATGCCGCGACGCTGATGAAGCTGGTCGATGCGCTGGAAGATGATGACGACGTCCAGACCGTCTGGGGCAATTATGAGGTTTCGGACGAAGTGATGGAGAAATTGGGTTGATAAAGCCCCTCCCCATCAGGGGAGGGGTTGGGGTGGGGAATGTCAGGTCGCTCGGCGCATCGGCAAGCCCTCCCCCGACCCCTCCCGCAAGCGGGAGGGGAGCATGATCATCCTCGGCCTCGACCCCGGCCTTGGCACCACCGGCTGGGGCGTCATCGCGGCCGACGGCAACCGCCTTTCCCATATCGCCAATGGCCAGATAAAGACCGACAGCCAGATGCCGCTCGCCAGCCGCCTGCTGGTGCTCGATCTCGCTCTGACCGATCTGCTCCTCGAACACCGGCCCGACAGCGCCGCCGTTGAGGAAGTGTTCGTCAACAACAATCCACAATCCACGCTGAAACTGGGGCAGGCGCGCGGCGTCGTGCTGCTGGGCGCGTCGCGGTCAGGGCTGGAAGTCGGCGAATATGCCGCGCGGCTGGTCAAGAAATCCGTCGTCGGCGTCGGTAACGCCAGCAAGGATCAGGTGCACGCCATGATCGCCCGGCTGCTGCCCGGCGCAAAGATCGCGGGCGCGGATGCCGCAGATGCCCTTGCGGTTGCCATCACCCACGCGCATCATGTCGCCAGCGCGCGGAGAATGGGGGGACGATGATCGCGAAATTGAAGGGGTTGCTGGACAGCACCGGGATCGACCATGCGGTGATCGACGTTCAGGGCGTCGGCTATCTGGTCGGCGCGTCGTCGCGCACCCTGGCGGCGCTGGGCCGGGTGGGGGAAGCCTGCACCGTCTATACCGAAATGCTGGTGAGCCAGGATTCGATCCGCCTGATGGGCTTTGCCAGCGGAGAGGAGCGTGACTGGTTCAAGCTGCTGACCGGCGTGCAGGGCGTGGGCGGGCGCGTGGCGCTGGCGATCCTGTCGGCGCTGGAGCCCGTCGATCTGCACCGTGCCGTCGCGATGGGCGACAAGGCGATGATCGCGCGGGCCAATGGCGTGGGGCCGAAACTGGCCGCGCGGATCGTCAATGAATTGAAAGACAAGATCGGCGCGGCGGCGATCGGGCCGGGCATGGCG
>CBHCMH010000421.1:0-2471 GCA_965974445.1 uncultured Rhizorhapis sp. | reverse complement strand
GGCCATTCACCAATCCGACCACCACCAGCGGTCAGACGGTGATTGGCAGAAGCAACGACGATTTCAATTATCACAGCGCGAAGCTGACGGCGAGCCTGCGTTTCTGAGGCTTTTGCCGGATACGTAAATGTGCGAAAAAGGGCCGCCGGAAGCAATTCCGGCGGCTTTTATGTGTCAGCGGACCCGGGGGCCGCCAAAGGGCAATGGCGGGGGAGGCCGGCGTGTGCCGCGCGGCAATTGCGCCTGATAGGCGCGCCCGCAATGCTCCACGCAATAGGGGAAGCCGGGATTGAACTTTTCCCCGCAGAAATGGAAAATCCGGCTCGCCGGGGTTGCCAATGGGCCATTTGCAGATCTTGTCCGTCAAATCGAGCAGGCTGGTCTTGTCGGCGATTTCAGGATTGGGCTTTGCCGGGACTAGCCGGCGGGGCGGGGCAGGCGGGATTGGGGCCTGCTGGTCCCCGGGGCCCTGACGCAGAAAGCCGCCAGGACCGACCGAGACAATGCGCGGCTGCGGCGCGACGGGCGCCGCCGGTTCGGCCGCGGTCGCCTGCGGCGCGGCCGTTACGGGCCTGGGGGATGCAGGCGCGGCGACAGGCTTTGCCGGAGCAATGGCGGCGGCTTCCGGCTGGGCGTCGGTCTTTTTGGCCACCGGCCGTTTGGCCGGCGCGGCCTTGCGCGGCGTGTCGCCCGCCTTCACTGGCGAAGGGCGCGATTGCAGGCCCAGGCGATGCGCCTTGCCAATCACCGCATTCCGGCTGACGCCACCCAGTTCGTCCGCGATCTGGCTGGCGGTCATGCCCTTTTCCCACATCGATTTCAGCTGGTCGATGCGTTCGTCAGTCCAGGCCATTCAAACTCCTTCGACATTGATCCGTCGCCCATGTTCGCGCATGGGCCGGGCCAGAAAAATTCGCCCTTGCGGGCTACGCCGCCACCCGATAGGCGATCTCACCATGAACGAACAGCAGAAATTTGAAGGCGACATCATGGCCGTTCGCGCGGAACCGGGCGTGCCCTTGATCCGTAACGTGAACTGGGCGGGTACGCGAGCACTCTATATTAAGGAGGTTCGCCGCTTCTTCAAGGTGCAGTTGCAGACTGTATGGGCGCCCGCGCTGACGACCTTGCTGTTCCTCGTCATTTTCACGGTCGCGCTGGGCAGCCAGAGAAGCAGCGTGCTGGGCGTGCCATTCGCCGATTTTCTGGCCCCTGGCCTCATCATCATGGGCATGATGCAGAACGCTTTCGCCAACAGCAGTTTTGCCCTGTTGGTGGGAAAGATGCAGGGGACGCTGATTGATTATCTGACGCCGCCCATATCGGTGGGCGAACTGATGGGTGCGCTGGTCGCCGCATCGGTCACGCGCGCCCTGTGTGTCGGCTTTGCCGTCTGGCTGGCGATGCTGATATGGCCAGGCGTGCATGTCGCGCCCGCGCATGGCTGGGCGATTATCTGGTTCGGCATAATGGGTTCGGCTTTTCTTGCCTTTTTGGGGCTGCTGACCTCTGTGTGGGCGGAAAAGTTCGATCATGCCGCGGCGGTGACCAATTTCGTGATCGCGCCCCTTTCGCTGCTGTCAGGAACCTTTTATTCGGTCGATCGGCTCTCGCCAGTATTTCAGGCCATCAGCCACGCCAATCCCTTTTTCTACATCATATCCGGTTTCCGCTATGGCTTCCTGTCGGCGGCGGATTCAAGCGTGATGACAGGCGCGGTTATTCTGCTCGCGCTCAACCTTGTGGCGGGTGTCGCCTGCTATTTGCTACTCAAGTCCGGGTGGAAACTGAAAGCCTGAAGACCTTCAGAAGCGTCAGTGGCAGTGCCGGCTGCGGAGCGTATAGCGTCCGTCGGTATAGGAACTGAACAGCCCCTCGATCGCTGGATGGTCCACAGGCTCTTCGCTGTCGTCATGGCGCAGGTTCTGCTGGCTGACATAGGCAATGTAGCTGCTTTCGCCATTTTCGGCGAGCAAATGGTAAAAGGGCTGGTTGCGGTCCGGCCGGATATCCTGCGGAATGGATTCATACCATTCCTCGCTATTGGCGAAGACAGGGTCGATGTCGAATATCACACCACGAAAGCCGAACAGACGGTGCTGCACCACATCGCCAATGCAGAAACGGGCATGAGCGACAATGGGGGCGTGAAGACGGAGATGAGAGCCGGCCGGCCGCGTAATGTTCGAGTCCATGTCCTTAATTTAGAAAGATTACGGATTGTTACAAGGAGGGTGCTTGGCAAGCGCAATTTCATCCGCTAATGCCCGCCGCTCAATGACCCGCCGTTCCGGCGATCCCCTCGCGGAGAGGTGGCAGAGTGGTCGAATGCGCCGCACTCGAAATGCGGTTTACGGGCAACCGTAACGTGGGTTCGAATCCCACCCTCTCCGCCAGGACCTGATCTCCCCACATCCATAGCGAATCGGAAAAGCCCATGTTTTCCTAGGGCTTAGAAGCGATTCGCGTCC
>CBHCMH010000420.1:0-2472 GCA_965974445.1 uncultured Rhizorhapis sp. | reverse complement strand
CAGGCGGGCCGTCTGGATTGGGTCAAGGCCCCCACGAAAGCGAACGAGAGCAGTTTTGCCGAAGCCGATTTCGGCGTGCGCTGGTTTGGCGACGGCGTCCTCAATGTTTCGGCCAATTGCCTGGACCGGCATCTGCCCGAGCGCGGCGACGACATCGCGCTGATCTGGGAACCGGACGATCCCAAGGAAGATGCGCGGCGCTTCACCTATCGGGAATTGCATGCCGAAGTCTGCCGCTTCGCCAATGTTCTGAAGGGCGTCGGCGTCGCCAAGGGCGACCGCGTGACGCTCTATATGCCGATGATCCCGGAGGCGACGTTCGCCATGCTGGCGTGCGCGCGGCTGGGCGCGGTGCATTCCATCGTCTTTGGCGGCTTTTCGCCCGACGCGCTGGCCGGCCGCATTACCGACTGCGACAGCGAATTTCTCATCACCGCCGATGAGGGCCGGCGCGGCGGCAAGACGGTGCCGTTGAAGGCCAATGCCGACGCCGCGGCGAAACTGGCCCCCGCGCTCAGGACGATGATCGTGGTGAAGGCGACGGGCGGCGAAGTGGCGATGCAGGACGGCCGCGATCATTGGTATCACGAACTTGCCGCCAAGGCGGACACGCAATGCGATCCCGAACCGATGAATGCCGAGGACCCGCTCTTCATCCTCTACACCTCCGGCTCCACGGGGAAGCCCAAGGGCGTGCTGCACACCTCGGGCGGCTATCTCCTCTGGGCCAGCCTGACCCACGAGCTGTGCTTCGATTACAAGCGCGGCGAGATTTACTGGTGCGCCGCCGACGTCGGCTGGGTGACGGGGCACAGCTATATCGTATACGGCCCGCTGGCCAATGGCGCGACGACGCTGATGTATGAAGGCGTCCCCAACTGGCCGAGCCCGTCGCGCATCTGGGAAGTGGTGGACCGGCATCAGGTCAACATCCTCTACACCGCGCCCACGGTGCTGCGCGCGCTGATGCGGGAGGGCGACGATTTCGTCACCCGGACCAGCCGCCAGAGTCTGCGCCTGCTGGGGTCGGTCGGCGAGCCGATCAATCCGGAGGCATGGCGCTGGTATCATGAGGTACCCGGAGAAGGCCGCTGTCCGATCATCGACACCTGGTGGCAGACCGAAACCGGGGCGGCGCTGATCGCGCCCTTGCCGGGCGCGACCGACCTGAAGCCCGGCAGCGCCACCAAGCCGCTGTTCGGCGTGGAACCGCAGATCGTCGATGGCGAAGGCAACGTCCTTGAAGGCGCATGCGAAGGCAATCTGGTGATTGCGCGCAGCTGGCCGGGGCAGATGCGCACCGTCTATGGCGATCATGAACGCTTCTTCCAGACTTATTTCAGCACCTTTCCCGGCAAATATTTCACCGGCGACGGCGCGCGGCGGGATGCGGACGGCTATTACTGGATCACCGGCCGGGTCGATGACGTCATCAACGTGTCGGGCCACCGCATGGGCACCGCCGAGGTCGAAAGCGCGCTTGTCCTCCACGCCAGGGTGGCCGAAGCCGCCGTGGTCGGCATGCCGCATGAGATCAAGGGTCAGGGCATCTATGCCTATGTGACGCTGAACGTGGGCGAGGAACCCGGCGAGGCGCTGCGCAAGGAGCTTGTCGCGTGGGTGCGGCAGGAAATCGGCCCCATCGCCACGCCCGACGCCATCCAGTTCACCCCGGCGCTGCCCAAGACCCGGTCGGGCAAGATCATGCGCCGCATCCTGCGCAAGATCGCCGAAGGGGATGTTTCGAGCCTGGGCGACACATCGACGCTTGCTGATCCCAGCGTGGTCGATGACTTGATCGCCAACCGAGTGGGCGGGGCGGTGGCAAGGTAGAAGTAATTCCCCTCCCGCTGGCGGGAGGGGTTAGGGGAGGGCATGTCACCTCTCTATCCCTACAGGCCCTCCCCCGACCCCTCCCGCAAGCGGGAGGGGAGATCAAGGTCAACGCTCGAACCGCACGCCGATCCACAAGGTTCGCGGCGTGCCGAGGTCGATGCTGCCCGCCGCGTTGCGGGTCACGACATCTTCATCGAAGATATTCTCCGCGCGCGCGACGAGGCGAAGGGATGGGGTGAGGGGGAAGCTCGCCACGCCATCGACCGTCAGGGCGTCGGGGAGGATGTCGGTCTGCAGATCGTCCTCATATTGCTTGCCGACATAGCGTATGGTGGCTGAGAGCGCTGGCCCCGAGGCGGGATTCCAGCCTAGGGTGGCGCTGGCCATATGGCGGGGGCTTTGCGCCGGGGCCATGCCGTCCAGCGCCGCCTGCGCGCCGCGCGCCTTCACCTCGCTATGGCTATAGGCATAGGAGGCGAGCAGCATGAAATCGGAGAGCTTTACCTGTGCGGTGATTTCCACGCCCTTGGCGACAATGGCATCAACGTTCTGGCGCTGGCGGAGATTGGTCGAGAGAGTGACATTGGCGATTGCGTTGTCAAGCCGGTTGTAGAAGGCAGTCCCGCCGATCTTGAC
>CBHCMH010000419.1:0-2480 GCA_965974445.1 uncultured Rhizorhapis sp. | reverse complement strand
AGCGATACGGTGGCCCGGCTTTCAGGCCTGCCCTCCAAACGGATATTGCCGGAGGCCTATCGCCTCACAACGCCTGCCTCGCCACATCTGGCGGCGCGGCTGGACGGCGTGGAGATCGACCCCGAGCGCCTTGTCTTGCCGGACGTCGATGGCCCGTTGATTGTCGAAGGCGCTGGGGGCGCGCTGGTGCCCCTCACCGAAACGCTCCTGTTCGCCGACATGATGGCGCGCTGGCAGGCCCCGGTCATCGTCTGCACCCGTACGGGCCTTGGCACCATCAACCACAGCCTGATGACCGTAGAAGCCCTGCGGGCGCGGAATATTTCCATCGCCGGGATCGTCTTCATTGGCGATCCGCATGAGGAAAATGAGCGGATTGTGCCTATGTTGGCGGGCGTGCGATCCCTCGGGCGGCTGCCCGTGCTGGAGCGGATGGATGCGGCTATGCTCGGACAGGCGATGCGAGAGAATATTGATCTGTCGATACTAGATGGCCGTCATTCCGGACGAACAAATGACAATGACTAAATCCCCCGTCTGGCACCCCTTCACCCAACATGGCCTCAATGAACCCATTCCGACGATTGTCCGTGGCGAGGGCGCCATCCTGCATTGCGCGGACGGCTCCACCTTGATCGACGGCATATCCAGCTGGTGGGTGACGACGCACGGCCATTGCCATCCGCGCATCATGGCCGCCAGTGCCGAACAGGCGCAAAAGCTCGATCAGGTCATATTCGCTGGCTACACGCATGAGCCCGCCGAGGAGGTGGCGCGCGGCCTGGTCGCGCTTGCCCCGTCCGGCCTCTCCCACGTCTTTTTCTCAGACAGCGGCTCCACCAGCGTGGAAGTGGCGCTCAAGATGGCGCTTGGCTATTGGCATAATCGCAAGGAAGCGCGCCACCGCATCCTGGTGCTGGAGCATAGCTATCATGGCGACACCATCGGCACGATGTCGGTGGGCGCGCGGGGCGTGTTCAACCGGCCCTATGCGCCGCTGCTGTTCGACGTGGGCACCATCCCCTTCCCCGCTGCAGGCCGCGAGCAGGCGACGCTGGATGCGCTGGAAGCGGCCTGCGCGGACAGCGACAAGCCTGCGGCCTTCATCGTCGAGCCGCTGGTTCTGGGCGCCGGCGGCATGCTGATCTATGCCCCCGCCACCCTTCGGGCGATGCGCGATATCTGCGCGGCGCATGATGTCCTTTTCATCGCCGATGAAGTCATGACCGGCTGGGGCCGCACCGGCACGCGGTGCGCCTGTGAGCAGGCCGGAATAGCCCCCGACCTCATGTGCCTGTCGAAAGGACTGACGGGCGGTTCGCTCCCCCTTGCCGTCACGCTGGCAAGCGAAGCGATTTTCGACGCCCATTATTCGACCGACCGAGCCGACCTATTCTATCATTCCAGCAGCTATACCGCGAACCCCATCGCCTGCGCGGCGGCGGCCGCCAATCTCGCAATCTGGCGGGACGAGGATGTGATGGACCGGGTGACGCATTTGTCCGGCCGCATGGCGGCACATATGGCGGCGCTTGCCGGACACCCCGCATTCGAAAACCAACGCCAGATCGGCGTCATTGCGGCGCTCGACATGAAGGCGGATGACGCGGGCTATCTCTCCGACCTCTCGCCGCGCCTTCGCGCCTTTTTCCTGGATCGGGGCGTCTTGCTCCGCCCGCTGGGCAACACCATCTATGCGATGCCGCCCTATGCGATCAGCGATGAAGCGCTGGCGCAAATATTCAATGCCATAGCGGAAGCGGGCGATCTGTTGACCGCCTGACGAAACCCACCGGTACAGCTTTTCATTTGCACATTTTGGCGCTATGGCGGCGCGATTTTTGAATCTGTTTGGGATATTATGGCGAAAGAAGAACTGCTTGAAATGCGCGGCCAGGTTGTGGAGTTGCTCCCCAACGCGATGTTCCGTGTGAAACTGGAAAATGACCATGAAATTCTTGGTCACACCGCCGGAAAGATGCGCAAGAACCGCATCCGCGTTCTGGTTGGCGACGAAGTGCTTGTCGAACTGACGCCTTATGATCTGACCAAGGGTCGGATTACCTATCGTTTCAAGTGACGGCCCCATCAGACCGTCACCCTGAACTCGTTTCAGGGTCCATAAGCTCAGGTAAAGAGGCTCTTTCGTCGGAGCCTATGGATGCTGAAGCAAGCCTGTCTTGAGCTTGTCGAAAGGTTCAGCATGACGAATCCAGACCCGTGCGCCTGATCCTTGCTTCCGCATCGCCCCGTCGCCTTGATCTGCTCGCGCAGATCGGCGTGACCCCCGATGCCGTCGATCCCGCCGATGTCGATGAAAGCGCGCTTGCGGGCGAGCTGCCCGCCGACCACGCGCGCCGCCTGTCCGCCGAAAAAGCAGCGGCAGTAGCCGCGCGCCATCTGGGCGCTCTCGTCCTGTCGGGCGATACGGTGGTCGCCGCCGGCCGCCGGATATTGCCCAAGGCGGAGAGCGAGGAACA
>CBHCMH010000418.1:0-2481 GCA_965974445.1 uncultured Rhizorhapis sp. | reverse complement strand
AGCGGCTCGGCAACGCCGATGGCGTAGGACAGCTGACTGGTGCAGCGTTGCGCAAGGCCAGCCGCCACGACATTCTTGGCCATATAGCGGCTGACATAGGCGGCGGAACGATCGACCTTTGTCGGGTCCTTACCTGAAAAAGCGCCCCCGCCATGCGGCGCCGCGCCGACATAGGTATCGACGATGATCTTGTGGCCAGTGAGGCCCGCATCGCCGTCCGGACCGCCAATCTCGAACAGGCCGGTTGGGTTCACGTAAATGGCGTCGTCGGCAGGCAGCCAGCCGGCAGGCAGAATGTCGGCCATCACACCCTTGGCATAGTCGCGCAGGGTCTTCTGTCCTTCGCCGTTGCTGAGCGAGGCATTATGCTGGGTGGAGACGACCAGCGCGGTTGCACGGACGGGCTTGCCATGCTCGAACGCCAGCGTCACCTGGCTCTTGGCGTCGGGCTCCAGGAAATCGACGACCCTGTTGTGCCGGTCGGCGGCCATCTTTTCCAGGATCTTGTGCGAATAATAGAGCGTCGCGGGCATCAGGCCCGGCGTTTCGTCGCAGGCATAGCCGAACATGATGCCCTGGTCGCCCGCGCCTTCATCCTTGTTGCCGCTGGCATCGACGCCCTGCGCGATATGGGCGGACTGGCCGTGCAGATAGTTCGAGAATTCAGCCGTTTCCCAATGGAAGCCGTCCTGCTCGTAGCCGATACGCTTCACCGTCTCGCGCGCCGCCTTTTCGATTTCGGCCTTGCCCTGCGCAGTCAGTTCGCCGTCGGCCGTGATGAAATCGCGGTCGGAGCAGCGCACCTCACCCGCCAGCACGATGCGGTTGGTGGTCGTCAGCGTCTCGCACGCCACGCGCGCTTCGGGATCCTTGGAAAGGAACAGATCGACGATCGCGTCGCTTATCTGATCCGATACCTTGTCGGGATGGCCTTCGGACACAGATTCGGAGGTGAAGAGATAGGAACTGCGCATGATACTCCCGTACTTCTCGCGGTTTAGGAAAGCTCCCGGATCGGCAACATGACCTATATAAAGATTTCCTTATATCCCTTAGCGGCTCAACCGGCGCAAGGCAATGGCGAGAGAGAATAAAGCCAGGGCAAACAGGAACGACGCCAGATTGCCCAGCCGGGCAAAAAGGGTTGGTGCTTGCCTGCCGGGCAGAAAAGCCTCGATAGCGCCCGCTTGTCCAAGCGGCACGCTGTCAATCAGCGCGCCGTCGGCGGCAATGACCGCGGAGATTCCCGTCGGCGTGGAGCGAATGACCGGAATGCCCTCCTCCAGCGCGCGCAAGCGGGCCTGCGCCAGATGCTGCGGCGGCCCCCAGCGTCCAAACCAGGCATCGTTCGATGGGTTGAAGAGAAAATCGGGCCGGTCGCGCGCGTCCGCCACATGGCCGGGGAAGATAATCTCATAGCATATCTGAACGCCCATCTTCAGCGGCGGGCGGCCGTTCCCGGCGGGAAGGTCCAGCGTCTGCGGCCCCGGACCCGGCTGAAAGTCGACATCGCCCGGCACCAGCCGGGACAGGCCCAGAGGCTCCAGCAGGTTCCGCATCGGCAGATATTCGCCATAGGGCACCAGATGCGCCTTGTCATAGCGAGCCACGAGCCGCGAGTCCGGCGTCAGTACCCACAGGCTGTTGCTTGCGCCGGTCAGCGTCGTCGCCTGATAGCCGCCCTTGTCCACCACCTCGTAATAGAGCTTGAGGCCGCCCGTCATCAGCAGGTCGCGCGGACCCAGCAGCGCGGCGAGCCGGGCCCGCCATTCGGTCTCGAAGTCCAATATCGCCGGAACCGCCGCTTCCGGCCAGAAAAGGAGGCGCGGGCGATCGGACGGCTGACCCGACAATATGGCGAGCCTTTGGAAATTGGGTTCCTCATAGGCGGCCACATGCTTGTACTGCTGTCCGATATTGGGTTGGACGATCCGGATCGGAACGTCCCGGCGCGGGGCGGGATCCGCCGGCCGCGTGAGGTGGGCCATGCCCGCCAGGAGGGTGATGAGCAGCGCCGCCGTCCCCGCCGGGCGCCACTCACGACGGACGGCCAGAAAGAGCATACCCGCCGCCAGCATGGTCAGGCACGAAAGTCCGAACGTCCCGATCCATCGCGCGCTTTCTGCCAGCGGCAGCACAGCAATCCAGATCGCGCCCAGCGGGTTCCAGGCAAAGCCGGTGAACATGTTCGCGCGGAGCCATTCCGTCACCATCCAGGCAACCGCGAACAGCAATATCAGCTGCCGCCGATCCGCCCGCCCATATTTCCATGCCAGCCCGGCCGCTATCGCTGGGTAAACGGCCAGGTAAAGCGATAGCAGCGCCACCGCGCCATATCCGAACCAGTGTGGCATTGCGTCCTGAAAGGTGAAAGCGTGGGCAATCCAGTTGAGACCCGCGGTGAAATGTCCGGCCCCGAACCACCATCCCCGGACAAGCGCATCTTTCAGGCTTTCCGCCTGCTCGACCAGCAGGATGAGC
>CBHCMH010000417.1:0-2482 GCA_965974445.1 uncultured Rhizorhapis sp. | reverse complement strand
CCGCCAGTCGATCCGCGGCGTGAGCGTACCGCCCGGAGCCGGGAAGCTGTACTGGATACCCGCGCTGGCGTTCAAACGCGGCTGGATGCGGTTGCTGGGATCGAAAAAGGCCGCACTTGTGCCATTGGATTTGAACTTGTTGTAGCCCAGCGCGCCGTTGATCATCAGGCCGGCGGTGGGTTCGATCGTGACCTCTGCTTCGACGCCGTAGATCTTCGCCTTTTCGCCCACATAGTAGAACCAGGTGAAGGGCGAGGATCCCGTTGGGCAATCCGCCGGGTCGAATACCACGTCGATATTGGCGCCGACACACTCAAATCCGTTGAGCTGGCGCAGATGGCTCTGATAATCGCTGTAGAAGGCGGCGAGGTTGACCCGCAGCTTGCGGTCGAAATAGTCCCCCTTGGTTCCGATTTCATAGCTGATCAACTTTTCGCCGGGGATGGGTGCGAACTGATTCGGCGTGAGCGGACGCGGGTTGATGGAGCGCGGCCGGAAACCGGTGGATACCACGCCGTAAACCAGCGTGTTGTCCGTGACCTTGTAGTCCGCGGTGACCGTCCAGTCGAGCCGCTTCGTCGTCGCGCTCTGCATCAGCACGGGGAAACCGCTGCCGATATGGTCGAAGGTGAACTCCTTCTTGTTGTTGGAGTAACGCAGACCGGCGGTCAGATTGAACCGGTCGCTCAGGTGGAAGACGCCATGCGCAAATCCCGATTTGGCCGTGTCCTTGAAGCTGTCATTCTGAAGGAAGTGCAGGACCACCTAGTCGATCGCACCGCCCATATGGCTTTTGCCATCAAGGTAGAAGCCGCCGACAGTCCAGTCCAGAAGTCCGCCGAAGGCCTGCCCGAGCAGCTGGAATTCACCGGTGAACTGCCGGTGGGTGATGTCGTTGCCGTTCAAGCCAAAACCAAGCGGCGACACATCCGAGTCATGGGAGAACCAGCTCTGATACTCGCGATGCGCCAGGATCAGCTTGGCCCTCACATTGTCGCTAATGTCGTAATCCACCTTGCCCTGAATGCCCCAGCTGTGCACGCTCGCCGTATTGGGCTGCGACCGGCCGCTTATGAGATCCCGGTTGCTCGCATAGGTTGTATAGGGATCGCTGGGGACGAAGCGGTCGTCATACACCAGGCCATGCTCGTCCAGCAGTTGATCGCGCACGAAACTGAAGAAGCCGTCAGCTGGGGCCGTCCGGCTGGAGAGGACCGGATTGATGACTGTGATAAGCGTATCGGGATTTACATCCCGATCGTCCGCCGTGTAGTCGGCCGCCAGGTTGATCTCCAGCCGGTCGCTGGGGAGGATACGCAGCATGACCCGCCCGGCATTCAGTTTTTCTCCGCCAGTCCGGCCCAGGCCGCAGCTTTGGCCATTGGCCTGAGCCGCCATGCTGCTGACAGAACCGGAATTGATCAGGACGGAGGGAATGGCGGCCGCCAGGTCCTCTGCGCTGCCAGGTGTCACGGCAACGCCGCCTGGGCCATAGCCGTCCCCGTAACCCGCCAGTTCAGGCGTGCCGCGCTGGAACATGTCGCAGGTATAATCAAGGATCTTCTGGTAGCCCTTGACGCTGCGCGACACGCCCGCCACGCGCAGGAACATCGTGTCGGGCACGAGCGTCAGATCGACGCTTGCCTTGAGGTCAAGGCGATCGAAGCTGCCATAGGCCACTTCCACCGAGCCACCATTGTCTCCCATGGGCGTCTTTGATTGAAGACGGATCGCACCGCCCAGCGTGTTCTTGCCGAACAAGGTACCCTGCGGCCCGCGCAGCACTTCCACCCGCTCGATGTCCATCAGGTCAAGCGCGGACCCCATGAGCGTGCTGTGGTACACATCGTCAATATAGATGCCAACGCCCGGCTCGAACGCGAAATTGAAGTCGGACTGGAACACACCGCGCAAGGAAACCGCGGGCGTAGCCCCCACTGCGGCAGCGCCCGGTGTAATGAAGGCATTGGGCACAATCCGGCCCATGTCCTGAACATTGTTGATGTTCTTGGCAGCCAGCGCCTCGCCGGTTTCCGCAGTGATCGCCAGCGGCGTGTCCTGCAGCTTTTCCTCACGGAAGCGCGCGGTGACGACAATATCGCCGATCTGCCCTTCAGTGGCACCATCAGTTGCTGCCTCTGTCTGCGCCTGCACGCTGACGGTCGAAATCGCCATAGCCGCAGCGCTCGCCGCAATCGACCACCGGTTCATTCTGATACCCATAAAACCCCTCCCTATTGCTAAATTGCCATTTTGCTAGTTGTGACTCTAGCGGGCCCCTCTGAAGCGTTTACCTATCCCGCAAGATAGGACGGCAGGTGCCGCTTACCGGGACCCGTCGGCCGGGGCCGGAGGCTGCGGTGCCAACTGGCGCACAGCGCGCGGATCGTAGCTTTCGAAAGCATTGCTGCCGGGCTGGTCAGGCCGATGTTCCGGCGGGAATTTTTCCCAATCGAGCGGTGTCAGATGATAAAGCGGCTCT
>CBHCMH010000416.1:0-2482 GCA_965974445.1 uncultured Rhizorhapis sp. | reverse complement strand
GTAAGGCGGGACGGCCTGCGCTCGATGCGCTGCTGGCACGGCGGGGCGTCGAGATTGTCACTTTCCGCGATTGGCAGAAGATCGAGGCGGCGGAAATCCAGCGCGCGCGGGCGGGTTCGCCGCGGGAGAAATTTGTGGCGATTGAAGAAATGATCCGGGCGAAAGGGTAATCGGGCCATTCTCTCCCGATCACGATAACTTCTCTATCTTCGCGTATATCGGTGTTGGTTCTGATGGACGACCGGCCTGTTGGAGAGGGAAATGTTGGATCGGTTTTCGACGCAGGTACGGCCGAAACCACTGTTTTTGGCGGCGCTACAGACGGATCTGCGGCGGTGGCAGGGTAAGAAACGATACCATGCCCGCCGGACAGCGCGGGCAAATGGCGTTAAGTTAAAGAACAAGGGTGACAGTGATGAAGTTCATGTCCGAGGCGGAATCCGCTTCGCTGGTCTCGCATGAAATGGCCTATGAGGCCGCGCGGGAGGCGTTTCTCGCGGTTGTCGATGACGCCGTGATTTTTCCGGCGGTGATCGCGCATGGATCGTCGCCCACGAACCGTTTCTCCATCAAATCGGCATCGACGGGCGAGTTCGCGGGGCTGAAGGTCGGATCCTTCTGGCCTGGCAACGGCGAGCGCGGCTTGCCCCGCCATAATTCGCTGATCCTGCTGTTCGACCAGAGCGTCGGCCGGATCGAATGGGCGATCGAGGCAGGCAAGGTGAATGCCTATCGCACCGCTGCGGCCGACGCGGTGGCGGCAGATGTGCTGGCGCGTGCCGACTCCTCGGTGCTGGCCATCTTCGGCGCTGGGAACCAGGCGCTCTACGAATGTATCGCGATAGCGCGCATCCGCCCGATAAAGCAGATTCTGGTGGTGGCGCGCGACGCGGCCAAGGGCGATGCGTTTGTCGCCGCGCTCAAGCAGGAGGGGCTGGAGGCTGCCTGCGCCGACGCGCAGGAGGCGTGCGAGCGGGCGGACATCGTCGTGACGGCGACGCCTTCGCGCGCGCCGCTGTTCGATGCCGGCTGGATTCGCCCCGGCACCCATATTGCCAGCATGGGATCGGATGCCGCCGGCAAGCAGGAACTGCCGCCGGCCCTGTTTGATCGAGCGGCCTTGTTCTGCGACCTTCCCTCGCAGGCGGTCGTCATGGGCGACCTGCAGCATTTCGGGGGCGACAAGAGCCGGATCGTCGCGATTGGCGACGTTCTGCGCGGACGGGTCAAGGGCCGCACTTCGCCTGAGCAGATTACCCTGTTCGACAGCTCGGGCATCGCGCTGCAGGATCTCACGATCGCCCGGCGGCTCGTGGCGGCGCGGAGCTGAGCTCTCGTTGCGCGTTATGGTCAGGGCAGGGGCGCTAAGCCCATATTTCCTGGTCACGACGGTAGAAGATGCCGCCGCCGCGCATCAATTTGGCGAGTCTGCTCCATGGCGCCTGGCTAGAATGCGTCATCATCGCGGTGATGACTGAACCGCGGCCCAAGCCGCTCAACAGCAATTAAGAGGTGAATGAAATGTCCGATTCCGATGGCCTTTCCGCCACACTTGACCAGAAGGTCGGCGCCGTCATCGACATGCGCGCCTATGCGGTCGGAACGGTACCCTCGAACGACTGGTTCCAGGGCAGGGCGGAGCCAGCCTTCGCCGACGCCAAGGCGCAAGTGGCGGCGTTCGCGCTGCGTGGCGAAGGCCAGGTTGAAGCGCTTCCGACAGACGAACTTGTACTCGTCCTCTCCGGTCGTCTTGAAATCGAGAGCGAGGCCGGGACGCTGGTGATCGAGCCTGACGCTAGCGCCGTCCTGCCGGTCGGAACCAGCTTTCGGTGGCGCGCCTCCGATGACCTGTTGGCGATCGTCTATGCGGCCCCGGCCGACGCGCCGGGAAGCGCGCCCGTGCCGGTCCTGATCGACAAGAATGCGCAGCTGTCGCCATCGAATCCGCCCCCGGCGGAAAATCTGATCGGTGCGGTCCCTTCGTGCCGCGCCTATTCCGATTATGTGTCGGCCAACAAGGAATTCGCCTGCGGCACCTGGGACTCGACGCCCTATCGCCGGCGCCAGATTCCCTATCGGCAGGTTGAGTTGATGTTGCTGCTGGAAGGAACGGTCACCTTCAGCGACGCAAAGGGCCGCGTCACCTTCAAGAAAGGCGATGTCTGCATGTTCGTGCGCGGCGATGGCTGCGAATGGCTCAGCGAGGAATATGTGAAAAAGGTGTACGCCACCCAGCGGCCGGTGGCCTGATACCTGGTGGTGGAAATAATGATTCATGCTGGGTCTTTGCCGACATCGGCTCCTCCCCGGCACCGGGAGGGGGACCCCCCCTAGGGTGGGGGAGGGGGCTATCCTCGAGGCGCACCCACGTAGGGCGAACCCCCACCCCCACCCCGCATAGCGTCGCGGGCCCCCAACCCTGGTTGCGGAGCAGGTCGCCGACGTGGACAATGTGAAGCGCTCCGAGTCCGGAATGATCATC
>CBHCMH010000415.1:0-2482 GCA_965974445.1 uncultured Rhizorhapis sp. | reverse complement strand
AACGACCCGGAAACGCGCCGCGCAGATCGCTGTCAGAGCACGTCGCCAAACATGAACCACAGCATCGCGAACCAGGCGGCAAGGCCGCAGATTCCGATGATGGTTGCCGAATGTTCGCCGAACCTATCGCGCCACTTGTTCATTCCGGCCCCGCGTCACATAATCCGCCAGCACCCGGGAATACAGCTGGTGCTCCGCGATCAGCGTCCGCGCGGCAAGGCTGTCCGGCGTATCGCCGGGGATGATCGCGACCTTCGTCTGTCCCAGCACCGGGCCGTCGTCCAGTTCGGCGGTCACTACATGCACGGAGCAGCCCCCGACCTTGTCCCCCGCCGCCAGCGCTCGCTCATGGGTGTCCAGGCCCTTGTACTTCGGCAGCAGGGAAGGGTGAATGTTCAGCATCCGGCCTTCCCATTTGCCGACAAATTCCGGTGAGAGCAGCCGCATATATCCGGCAAGCGCGATATATTCAGCGCCCGCCTTGCGGACTTCCGCGTCGATGACGGCGTCGAATTCCGCGCGCTTCATGCCCCGGTGGGACAGGGCGAAGGTGGCAATGCCCTCGGCCTGGGCAAAGGCAAGTCCGGCCGCTTCGGGATCGTTGGCGGCGACCAGCACGATTTCGAACGGGCATTCGGGCCGCTTGGCCGCATAGACCAGCGCGGCCATGTTGGAACCTCTGCCGGATATGAGGACGGCGACTTTGGCTTTCATGAGGGGAACTTACCCAACATGCCTCGCGCTCCATGCCTCCCGCGCGCTCCAGCATTCCGCGCCGCCGCGCACGGTGCAGCCCTTTTCGCCCGCCTCGATATGGCCGATGCGCGCCACGCTTTCGCCTGCAAGGGTCAGCGCCTGCGTCACCTCTGCCACATCTTCCTCGCGAACGACCAGGACCATGCCGATGCCGCAGTTGAAGGTGCGGGCCATTTCTTCCGGCTCGATATGCCCCTGCGCCTGCAGGAAGGCCATCAGGCGCGGCTGCTCCCAATTGTCCGCGTCCACGACCGCATGCAGGCGATCGGGCAACACGCGCGGAATATTCTCCAGCAGCCCGCCGCCCGTGATATGCGCCAGCGCGCCGATCCTGCCCGCCCGGATCAGCGGCAGCAGCGGCTTCACATAAATTCGCGTCGGGGCCATCAGCGCATCGATCAGCAGTACGTCCTGATCGAACAGGGCAGGGCGGTCGAGCTTCCATCCCTTGTCTGCGGCCAGCCGCCGAACCAGCGAAAATCCGTTGCTGTGCACGCCCGAGGAGGCAAGGCCCAACAGCACGTCGCCCTCGGCCACCCGGCTGCCCGTCAGCGCCTGCTCCCGCTCCACCGCGCCAACGCAGAATCCGGCGAGGTCATAGTCGCCCGCCGCGTACATGCCCGGCATTTCGGCCGTTTCGCCGCCGATCAGGGCGCATCCTGCCTGTCTGCAGCCGTCGGCGATGGACGCGATCACCCGCTCGGCAACCCCGCTCTCCAGCTTTCCGCTCGCATAATAGTCCAGGAAAAACAGCGGTTCGGCACCCTGCACGATCAGGTCGTTGACGCACATCGCGACCAGGTCGATTCCCACGCCGTCATGCCGGTCATGGTCGATGGCGAGCTTCAGCTTCGTGCCGACGCCGTCATTGGCCGCGACCAGCAGGGGGTCCTTGTACCCGGCGGCTTTCAGGTCGAAAAAGCCGCCAAATCCGCCCAGTTCCGCATTCGCGCCGGGACGGCTGGTGGATTTGGCGAGCGGCGCGATGGCGCGCACCAGCGCATTGCCGGCGGCTATCGACACGCCCGCCTGGGCATAGCTATAGGACTCGGGAACATCATCTTTCTGGGTCATATGCCGCGCCTACCGATATCTTTCTTGGATTTCCACGCAATTGTCGCCAAAAGGGCGCGGTGCGCATGACCAGGACCCGTTTTCGTAACATCGCCATCGCCATTGCACTCGCTTCTGTCGGGGCGGGAGCGATGGTTTTCGCCCAGATCGAGGGCGATCGCGGTGTCCCGCCGATCAGCAGCGAGGGCGATTTTCAGGTCGATGGCGTGAAGGTGGATGTCTTTGCCGACAGCGCTGAACGGGCCCGTGACGCTGGCTGGCGGGATGCGCAGCGCAAGGGTTGGCGCAAGATTTGGCAGCAGATGAACCCCGGCGCGGGGGTTCCCAAACTCAGCGACTCGGTGCTGGAAAGCATGGTCTCCGGCATTGTGGTGGAAAGGGAGCAGATCGGCCCCAATCGCTATATCGCGACCCTGGGCGTGCTGTTCGACCGCGCACGGGCGGGGCAACTTCTGGGTGTTCGCGTCAGCGCCCTGCGTTCGCCGCCGCTACTCGTCCTTCCCATCGTTACCGATGGCGGGACGATGGAGGCCTATGAAAATCGCAGCGAATGGCAAAAGGCTTGGGCGCGGTTCCGCACCGGCGACCGCGCCATCGATTATGTGCGCACCAGCGGCGCTGGCCCCGACCCCCTGGTCCTGAATGGAGGGCA
>CBHCMH010000414.1:0-2484 GCA_965974445.1 uncultured Rhizorhapis sp. | reverse complement strand
ATCACGCGGATGAATTCCGGCCAGGGGGGCAAGGCGAGATAGGGTTGGCCGCTCAGTTCGATCACAAAGCGCCCCCGGCTGAACGCCATGCGATCCAGAAACGGGTCGGCCGCGTCCAGCGAGACTGTTGCATACGGCGCCGCTCCGGCGGCGGTCTGTACCGGCCAGGCTGCGTCGGCAAAGCTGGTTCGCACCCTCATCCGCCCGGCCGTGCCCGCATCCCCCGCGCGCGACAGGGTGATACGGCGGCTGGTTCTGTCGCAGCGGATGGCAAAGTCGGGGCTGGTTTGCGGCCGTCCAAAAGACGCCAGCGAGCCGTTCGCGTCCTGCCGGTAGCTCCAGTCCCCGGGCGTTACCGGCCAATCCCGCCAGTCCGCCGCCAAGCTGGGCGCGGGAGGTGGCGGAGAGGGCGCGGGGTTTTGAACCGCCACGGGAGCCGGAGGCGGAGCCGATGGCGCGACGCAGGCGGAGAGCAGCAGCGATGCGCAAAGGGCAGGGGCTAAGGGACGCATGCGGCCTGTATGGCGGATGGCAGGGGGATGCTCAACCGGGAAATGAGTCAACGCGGGGTAAAGCCCGCCGCCAGGATGGCGACCATCTGATCGGCAAGCTGCTGCCCGTCTTGCGCGCCCTTGGGGTCATGCCAACGGGCCGGCCAGTTCAGTGCGCCGGCAAGGGTGAAGGCCAGCAGTTTCGGATCGACAGCCGCGATGGAGCCGTCCGCAATGCCCTCCGCGATCAAAGCGCGCATGGCGGTGTCGATTTCGCGCTTCAGGTCCCGAAATCGCCGTACACTTCCTGGCGAGAGCGCTTCCTCTCCCGTGCGGACCACGCATCGTCCGAAATCGTCCATATTGACCTCTGCATAGCGGCGCAGGAAACTGCGGAGCCTATCGATGCCCCGGCCCTGTTCGGCGCGGGCGGCCGTGGCGGCCTCCAGCAACTGCCGCAGTCCGATCGTCACGCATTCCAGCAGCACCTGATCCTTGTTGCCCAGATAATGGTATACGGTCGGCTTGGAAATGCCGAGGCTGGCCGCGACATCCTCAAGCGAGGTCGCATGAAAACCGCGTTCATTGAACATCCGGACGGCCGCGCGGAGGACGGCGGCACGCTTGGCGGCGCGTTCCTGCTCCCTCTGCTGCCGGGTAGGAAATGGGGACTGAAGCGTGCTCAAGGGACCATCTTTCGGTTGACCGAATTTTTCTGACGGCAAACTCGGTGGATTGCAAGCTACTCATGAGCATATAATAAGCGATCAGGTTTTTACGATTCTGTGTTGCTCTGGCGTCCCGGGCAACGAACTCAACCGGCATTTTTGCGAAAGGGTGCAGCATGAATATCAACGGATTGGCCGCGATCGTCACTGGCGGCGCGTCGGGTTTGGGCGGCGCAACCGCGCAGCGGCTGGCCAAGGCTGGCGCGAAGGTCACGATTTTCGATCTTAACGAGGAAGCCGGTGAGGCCGCGGCCAGGGACATCGGCGGCACGTTCGTCAACGTGAACGTCGCTGACGATGCCAGTGTCTCGGCCGGGCTCGATGCAGCCGAGGCAGCGCACGGCGTCGCCCGCATCCTCGTCAACTGTGCCGGCATTGCGCCAGCCATCAAGACGGTCGGCAGGGAGAATGCGCCTCATCCGCTCGATGTCTATCGCAAAACGATCGAGGTGAACCTGATCGGCACCTTCAACATGATCAGCAAGTTCGCGGCGAGGCTGGCCGGCGCGGAGCCGATCGGCGAAGAACGGGGCGTCATTATCAACACCGCGTCTGTCGCGGCATTCGACGGCCAGATCGGGCAGGCCGCCTATGCCTCGTCAAAGGGCGGTGTTGCGGCCATGACCCTGCCTGTCGCGCGCGACCTTGCGCAGCACAAGATTCGCGTCATGACGATCGCGCCGGGCATTTTCCTGACGCCCATGCTGATGGGCCTGCCGCAGGCCGCGCAGGACAGCCTGGGCACACAGGTCCCCCATCCCAGCCGGCTGGGCAAGCCGGAGGAATATGCGCAACTGGTGGAGAGCATCGTCGCCAATCCAATGCTGAACGGCGAAGTCATCCGCCTCGATGGAGCCATTCGCATGGCGCCCAGATAAACGGCAGCGGCGTGCGAACCGGCTTGGAACCTCTCGCCTGAAGGGCTATGGACCCGGCAATCGCGCGGGGAACATGTATGCGGCTAAGGTCTTTGCTGTTTGTGCCTGGGGACAGGCCGGAACGAATGGAAAAGGCGATGGGGCTGGGCGCGGACGCCTTGATCCTTGACCTGGAGGATTCGGTCGCCCCGGCGCGCAAGGGTGAAGCGCGTGCCGCTATCGCCCGCTTTCTGGAGCGCCCGCGCGGCTCGGCTGCGCTGTTCGTTCGCATCAACCCGTTGCAGGGCGATCTGGCGCTGGCCGATCTGGACGCCGTCGTGCCGGGCCGGCCGGACGGCATCATGCTGCCCAAGGCGGAGGGCGCGCCTTCGCTTCGCCTGCTGGACC
>CBHCMH010000413.1:0-2495 GCA_965974445.1 uncultured Rhizorhapis sp. | reverse complement strand
ATGCGGCCCGACGCGATGCTGATCGCCATTGATACCAATGAAGAGTTTGTCGACTATCTGAACGCCGACATTCCCGACAGCCGTTTCCTGGCGGTGCATGGATCGGCCGCCGATGTCCGCCGGATCATAGCGGAGCATGGTTTCGACCATGCCGATTACATCCTGTCGGGCCTGCCCTTTTCAACTCTGCCGCGCGGGGTCGGGCCAGCCATCGCCCGGGAGACGGCGGCGGCATTGCGGCCGGGCGGTGCGTTCCTGGTTTATCAATATTCGCCCAAGGTGCGCCAGTTCATTTCCCCGCATTTTCAGGACATTGACGAGGGTTTCGAGCTCTGGAACATCCCGCCTTGCCAGCTTTACTGGGCGTGGAAGGATGAACCGTCAGAAGAGATGGCGGCCTGACGGCCCTTCTGAACGTCAATCATCATCCTGCGCCCGCATGCGGGCCGGGAAGTTCAATCGGCGGGTGACGGTATAGTCGATGATCGCCACCATGACATAGCTGATCCAGCCCAGAATGCGGGTGAAGGGACCGGTGCGGCGGCGATGCAGTTCGCCGGTAATTTCCTGACAATCCTCAATCTCGCGCGTAATGAAACCGCGCATCCGTTCGGCAAAGGCCGCATTCTCTATGCGCAGCATCAGTTCCAGGTTGATGAACAGGCTGCGCATGTCGAAATTGGCCGAACCGATATAGACGATGTCATCGATCACGATCAGCTTTGTATGCAGCTTGCATGGCAGGAACTCGAAGATCCGAACCCCGTTGCGGAGCAGCCCGGCATAGAGCCAGCGGGCCGCCGCGATGGTGGTGCTGTTATCTGACCGCGATGCCGTGACGATGCGGACTTCGCCACCCCGCCTGACGATAGCGCCAAGCCGCCGCATCATGCCCCGGGAGGGGGAAAAATAAGCCTGCACCATGTCGCAGCGCGCCGCGCGCTGCAGATCATGTTTGACCGCATGGGTCCAGGGACTGAGCCGGACAGGCCCGCCCATCAGCCAGGTAAGCGTGCCCATTTTCCGGGGCCATGCGCGGATCAGGCGACGAAGGGCCGAATAGCGCTGCTTGGGCGCCATGACCCAATCTTCCAGCGCGTCGAACCAGCGTTCCGCTTCGTCCACCATGGGGCCTTCCAGCCAAAGCCCCAGGTCGCGCCAGGCATTATCCTCCGGCGTTCCGAAATAATGTTTCGAGATGTTGAAGCCGCCAGTCAGCAGTTGTTTGCCATCGGTGATGGCCAGCTTTTGATGGTTGCGGATCAGATAGCGGGTGGAGCGTCGGGTGCCGAACATCCCGAACCGCCCCCCGGCATCCCGAAAGGGCTGGAAAAATGCGACGTCCGCGCCGGAAGAACCGAAGCAGTCGATCATCAGCGTTACCTCCACCCCCCGGTCGAGGGCGGAAAGCAGCCGGTCCATGACCCATTGGCCGTAATTGTCGCTTTCGAACAGGTAGAAATAGAATTTCAGATACTGGCGGGCGCCGTCGATCAGACCAAGCAGTTCGGAGAGCCGGTCCGGCCCCGTTTCGATGACGCGCAGCCGGTTGCCTTCTACCTCTGCATCGATGCGGGGCGGCGCTGGAAGGACGTCAGCGGACATGATTGCAGCATGCCCGCTTTTCCGAGTCTTGCATAGAGAGTGACGGCGGCTCGCAATGGCCATGCGCGGCAGTTTTCATTGACTCCCGGCGAGCGCGCTGTTAGGCGAACCCACTTTCTCTTTCCGGAATTTTCAAGGAGCCCGCATGGCCCGCGTTACCGTCGAAGATTGCGTCGACAAGGTTACCAACCGCTTTGACCTCGTCCTGCTGGCCGCGCAACGTGCGCGGGAAATCAGCGGTGGCGCCGAACTTACCCTTGATCGTGACCGCGACAAGAACCCGGTCGTTGCCTTGCGTGAAATCGCCGAAGAAACGGTCAAGCCGGATGAACTGAAGGATTCGCTCGTCAGCGGCCTGCAGAAGGTGCAGATCGACGATGATGAAATGCCAGATGAGATCGGCTCAATCGCCCAGTCAGCCGAAGCGCTCCGCCTCACTGCGGCCGCGCCCCCGCGCAATCAGAATATTGGCGGCGATTACGACGGCTGAGGCCCATCCAGAAAATAGGGGAGGATAAGGCCTGGCTGCCATGCAGCCGGGCCTTTTTCTATGCCCCGATGCAGTGAATATTACAGTGTCTTCACCCAGAATTGCATGTCGTGCTGCGTTTCGGCTGCGTCGCCCACTTCCCGCCATGAGAATTGACCGATGAGGCCCTCGACGGGGGCAAAGCCTCTCTTGCGCCAGAAGGGATCGAGCGGAGCATAATCGGCGGGACGGGCAGGGTGGTCGGCCGGGCGGACCACCGCGCAGAAGCTGGCCTGTGCAAAGCCCAGTTCTCTTGCGCGCTCCTCTCGCTTGTCGAAAAAGGCGTGGCCGATGCCATGGCCGCGATACGCCGGAAGCAGCACGGATTCGCCAAAATAAAATATCCGGGAAATGTCATAGC
>CBHCMH010000412.1:0-2501 GCA_965974445.1 uncultured Rhizorhapis sp. | reverse complement strand
GGAAACTCAACGCGATGCTGGAAATGGGCGCATCAAAGCCCTGGCCGGACGCGCTCGAAGCCTTCACCGGCAGCCGGAAAATGTCCGGCGCGGCCATGATCGAATATTTCGCGCCGCTGCAAGCCTGGCTGAAACAGCAGAACAGCGGCAAGCAATGCGGATGGTGATGATGGCTCCCAGATGAAGGTCCGGAATAGAGGTTGTTGAATTTGCGGCCGCCGTCCGGTCTCCGCCGGTCTGACGCCGCCTATCTGGAAGATGGACCGCCCAGCAGCGCCAACAATATCCAAACTGGAGAAAACGGCGCCTTTTCAGCTATTTGGTAACCTGTTCTTAACTGTTAAGCACCGGCCACAAGAAGATTGCGGTCGCAGCAACACACAGAATGTCTTTTGGCAGACAGGGGATCACAAGATGAAGAAATTGCTATTTGCGGCTGCGATGGCCGTCTCGGCGACCGCCGTTTCCGCGCCGGCCCATGCCGCGGCCGTCATTTCCTTCGATGGAACGACGGGTACATTTCAGCACATGAATATCGGGGGAGGCGCCTTTTCCGACACGCTGAACTTCACGGTGCCCGGAATGGGATCCGTGGGCGCGACGATTTCGTCCATCGCCGTCAATTTCCTCAACAATATCGACTTCACCTCGGTAACGCTCAATGGCCAGGAATTCGACATCGGCAATATGGGCGTGCAGGAGTTCCGGTCGATCAAGGTTCCTGTGACGGCGGGTGAGCAGACGCTGATGATCAGCGGCACCTCGGGCGGCAATGGCTCCTACTCCGGCACCTTGGCTTTTGCGGTTCCGGAGCCGGAAAGCTGGGCGATGATGATTGCCGGTTTTGGCCTTGCTGGAGCCGCGATCCGCAGCCGCAAACGGCGTCCAACGGCAAAGCTGCGCACCGCCTGACCCTTTTTCTGACCCGTGATAAATGCCGTCGGTTTCCTCGCGATGCCGGCGGCATTTCATCTTTTGCTCCGGCCCCTTTGTGTTGCGAATGAAAATCAGTTACATCGTTTAATCAGTCGCTATTGATCGCTTTTTCCGATCAGTCATATCGATATTTCCTTTTAGGCCCCTGCTTCCCACTGGTCTAATCTCCCCTGCGCTGTTGAAGGTACGCTGCATGATGCGGCGCGATTCAATTCAAGGAGAAAAGCCATGGAACTCAAGGGTTCAAAGACCGAGGACAATCTGAAGGCCGCATTTGCAGGCGAAAGCCAGGCGAATCGCCGCTACCTCTATTTCGCACAGCAGGCCGACATCGAAGGTTACAACGACGTCGCCGCCGTATTTCGTTCGACCGCCGAAGGCGAAACCGGTCACGCGCACGGCCATCTGGAATTCCTGCAGTCCGGCGGCGGCGATCCCGCCACCAACATGCCGATCGGCGACACCGCGTCGAACCTGAAGTCGGCTATCGCGGGCGAAACCCACGAATATACCGACATGTACCCCGGCATGGCGAAGACCGCCCGCGAGGAAGGCTTCGACGAAATCGCCGACTGGTTCGAAACGCTCGCCAAGGCGGAAAAGAGCCATGCCGGCAAGTTCACGAAGACGCTGGAAGGCATGGAAGCGCTGGCTTGACTAATGTCCCTCCCCCTTGATGGGGGAGGGATGCGAAGACTTGGGCACGCAGTGCCTTAGTCGTAGCTGGGAGAGGGTGAGCGCCGCCGAGGCAGCGCGCGCGGCAAAGCCGCGCACCCCCTCTCCAAGTTCGCCTAGGCCAGGCTTCGCCTGCCCAAGGCTTTCTATCCTCCCCCGCAAGGGGGGAGGAGATATTTGGGACACGTGTGAATGAAAGAAGGCAGCCTGGAGGCGCCGATCCGCCACCCCATCGCGTGGCAGGAGGACAGTTTCTACGACGAGGATGCGCTGGACGCAGAGCTGCGCCGCGTCTTCGACATCTGCCACGGCTGCCGCCGCTGCTTCAACCTGTGCGACAGTTTCCCGACGCTGTTCGACCTGGTCGATGAGAGCGAGCATGAAGATGTGGAGCATCTCGACAGCAAGGATTTCAAGGCGGTCGCCGATAGCTGCACGCTATGCGACATGTGCTTCATGGTGAAATGCCCCTATGTGCCGCCGCACGAATGGAATGTCGATTTCCCGCACCTGATGCTCCGCTATCGCGCCGCCGAGCATCGCAAGGGGATGACCAGCCTGGCCGACAGTCAGTTGGCGAAGACTGATCGCAACGGCAAGCTCGGCACCATGTTTGACGATCTGGCCAATGTGGCGACGAAGGAAAACGGCCCGGTTCGCGGCGTGATGCAGGCGATGCTCGGCATCGACAAGCGCGCCCATCTGCCCGCCTTTGCCGACGCGCCGCTGACGAAAAAGACCGCGCACCGCATCCCTGCGCCCAATCCAGACGCGCCGGGCTTTGGCAAGAAAGTGGTGCTCTACGCGACCTGCTACGGCAATTTCAACGATCAGACGCCGGGCGAAGCGGCCATGAAGGTGCTCGCCCATAACGGTGTCGAGGTGCGGAT
>CBHCMH010000411.1:0-2509 GCA_965974445.1 uncultured Rhizorhapis sp. | reverse complement strand
GGTCCTCCCGCCTCAATAAGGGCGACATGGAAACGACCGCATGCCGAGAGGCGGTTGGCAAGGACGCATCCCGCAGCGCCAGCACCGACGATGATATAATCATAATGGTGCGCGACCTCTTCCTTTCCGCTTTCTCCAACAGCGCGCACCGCTTCACTCTCCCGATCATCTGATGATCCAGCGCAATGCGGCCTTCCGGAAAGCGCGCCACCTATCTCCGGCGATAGGTTTCATTGGCCAAGTCAACCTTAGCCTATGCCTCAGACACGGCGCTGGTGCGCCAGAAATCCCAGGAGGAACAATGATCGGGAAAGCAGAAGAATTCGGCATGAGCAGCGAACGCCTGGCGCGCATTCGTCCGGCGATGGAAGCCCTGATCGAGAAGCGCAAGTTTTTCGGCGGCGAGATACTCGTCGCCCGGCATGGCGAAGTAGTGCTCCATGAAGTGGTGGGCTACCGGGATTGGGATAACAAGGTCGGTCTGGAAAAGGACGCTGTCTACTCAATTTTCTCGATGACCAAATCGATGACGGGCGTCCTTACGCTTCATGCGATAGAGGCGGGGCAGTTCGCACTCACCACCAAGGTCAGCGAGATCATCCCGGAATTTTCCGGTGGCGTGCGCGAGGACATCACCTTTTACCATCTTTTGACCCACACTTCGGGTCTGCCGATGACCTTTACACCGATCCCCGGCATGTTCATCGATAATCTGGACGAGATGATCGCGGCGATCTGCGCGAAGGTCCACTCGACCGCCGCGCCGGGTACTGAAGCAAGTTACGCACCGCTGGTCGGGCATGCGCTGATGGGGGAAGCGGTCCGGCGCACGGATCCCAAGGGCCGCGGCTTCCGCCAGATCATGCAGGAAACGATCCTCGATCCGCTGGGCATGAAGGACAGCGCGTTAGGATTGCGCCCTAACCTTAAGCCTCGCCACGTCAAACCCCACTGGCTCTTTGACAAGGGCGCGCTGCAGCACCTTTCGCGCAATGTCAAAGGCTCGGATGCCGCGTTTGAGGATCCCGACGCCGAAATGCCCTGGGTCGGCCTTTGCTCGACCGTGAGCGACATCTTCCGCTTCACCGAAATGCTGCGCCGGGGCGGCGAATATAATGGAGCGCGCATCCTCTCGCCGGTGACGGTGGAACGCACCCGGGTAAACGAGACAGGGCACATGATCAACCAGCTCTATGGCCGCAATGCCATTGCGCGTGGGTGGGAACCTGCCCCTGCTTATCTTTCGATCGGCTTCTCGCTGAGCGGTGACGAGATCTGTCACCAGCAGATGGGCACGCTGACCAGCCCGCAAACTTTCGGCCAGCACGGGCAGGGCAGCATGCTTTACTGGGTCGATCCCAAATGGGATGTGACCTTCGTCTGCCTGTCCCATGGCGTGATGATCGAAGGTGAAAACTATGAGCGCTTCCAGAAGCTTTCCGATATTGCCATCACATCAGTCATCTGACCTGTGGGGAAAACGATGAAGTCGATTACGGACATATTCTCGGTCAAGGACTATGGCGTCGTCGTAACCGGCGGCGCCAGTGGCCTGGGGCTGGGTTATGCGGAAGCATTGGCCGCCAACGGAGCACGGGTGACGCTGCTCGATCTCGTTGCGGAACGCCTTGATGCGGAGGTCGCAAGACTGCAGGGCGCAGAATTCGACGTGCGCGGCGCGGTGGTGGACGTTACCGATCACGCCGCGCTCGACGCGCATATCGCCGCCGCCGCTTCGGCCTATGGGCGGCTCGACGTTGTGTTCGCCAACGCCGGCATCGATTCCGGGCCGGGATATCTGGGCGCCTGGGTAGGCGAAACCCGCCCCCGACTGGAAGCGGGAGCGCTTGAGAACTACGACGATGCCCGCTGGAACCGGGTTATCGAAGTCAATCTCAACGCCGTGTTCGCCACGCTGCGCTCGGCCGCCCGGCACATGAAGCCGCGCGGCTTCGGGCGAATGGTGGTCACCACCTCGGCCGCCGCTATCCGCTGCGAGCCAGCGATCGGCATGGCTTATATGGCCGCCAAGGCTGGGGCCGCGCATTTCGTACGCAACGCCGCGCTGGAGCTGGCCGCCCACGGCATCACCGTGAATGCCATCGCGCCGGGCATGTTCGCCACCAACATCGGCGGAGGGCATCTCAAGAATGAGGCGCTGCAGGCCGAATTCGCCAAGGCCATTCCCATGCACCGGGTCGGATTTGCCGAGGATATGTACGGCCTTGCGCTGTTTCTGGCTTCTCCGGCATCGTCCTACATCACCGGCCAGCAGATCGTGATCGATGGCGCCTTCAGCCTGGGTCAGGCAGACTGAGCAAAAAAGCCGGGCAGTTCGAAGTCTGCCTGGCCTTTGAATTGTTCCGGCGTCTGGTTTCGCAACCCGCAGTCACGGCGTCCCCGGCAATCCCAGACTGTTGACGTAGTGCGTGTCCATATACTCGCGTAGCGCCGCAACCTTGCCGTCCCCAATATCAAGCGACATCACATAGCGGTTGTCGTAGGGGCG
>CBHCMH010000410.1:0-2513 GCA_965974445.1 uncultured Rhizorhapis sp. | reverse complement strand
TTCCGCCTTCTGCGAAGACATCAACTCGTCTGCTCTTGATGCTGTCGCCATATGCCTCACCTTATTTCTTTCCGACCATCCTTACGACCACGACACCGCGCCGCATCGTCGTTTACGACTAGGCCGGCATGATCGCGCGGATCTTCCTGCTAGTCTGTTCAAGGGTTTACCGGCAGCTGCCGCGATGAGATGTGCTGGCCCGACAACTGCAGAGGCAAAGGGGAGAAAAAGGATGTCGAGCCGATTCGGTCGAGCGGCAAAGCGGTGCGTACTCATGGCCCTGATCGCGCATGCAGTGCCGGCCTTTGCGGGCGCAGTGCTATCAGCGACAACTCCTGAAGGGACAACTGTCCCGCTGCCCAATGTCTTTCCGGCGATCCCGACCGCCCCGGAAGGTGCGCCCAATATTCTGCTGGTCCTGACCGACGATGTGGGCTTCGGCGCGGCTTCGGCCTTTGGTGGCCCCGTTCCGACGCCCAATCTGGAGCGGCTGGCGCGGGACGGATTGCGGTACAACCGCTTTCACACCACAGCGATGTGTTCCCCGACCCGAGCCGCCTTGCTGACCGGGCGCAATCACCATGCCGTGGGCACCGGCACGCTGACCGACTTTGCCCTGGGTGCGCCCGGCTATGATGCGATGATCCCGCGCAGCGCCGCGACCATTGCCCGTCTTCTGCAGGACAATGGTTACAACACGGCGTTTATCGGCAAACACCATAACGTGCCCAAGGGCCCGTTCAGTTCGTCGGGTCCCTATGATTATTTCCCCACGAAACTCGGCTTCGATCACTTCTTCGGCTTCATAGGATCGGATACGGATCAGTGGCGTCCGACGCTCTACCGAGACACAACCCGCATAATCGATGAAAAGCCGCCGACCCGGCTCCTTGACGAGCGCTTTGCCGACGACGCCATCCACTGGATACATCAGCAAAAGGCGGCGGCCCCAGACAAACCGTTCTTCATCTATTTCGCGCCGGGGTCAGCCCATACCCCTCACCAGGCACCCGCCGACTGGATCAAACGGTTCCGCGGGCAGTTCGCGCAGGGGTGGGACAAGCTGCGCACACAGACCCTGCAACGACAAAAGGCGATGGGCCTGGTCCCGCCGCAAACTTCCCTCCCCGGCCGGCCCGTCAATATTCCCGCCTGGCAAAGCCTATCGCCGCAAGCGCAAGCCTTTCAGCAGCGGCAGATGGAAGTGTTCGCGGCGCAGTTGGCTTTTCAAGATGCGCAGTTTGGCCGAATTGTCGATGAACTGCATCGCATGGGCGTCAGCGACAATACGCTCATCATCTTCATCGAAGGCGACAATGGACCGGACAGCGCCGGTTCCCCGGCTGGTGCGATTGGCGAAGCAACGGAAATAGCAAACCGGCGGCTTGGTCAGGCAGAACATGCGCGGCACATTGACGAGCTGGGCGGCCCCCAGAGCCATAGCAATTACTCGACGGGCTGGGCGCTCGCGATGAGTACGCCTTTTCCCTACTATAAACAGATCGCCTCTCATCTGGGCGGGACGCGCAACGGTGCGGTTTTCTCCTGGCCCTCGCGGATCACCGAAAGGGGGATACGCAGCCAATATCATCATGTGATCGACATATTTCCGACTATTCTGCACGCTGCGGGTATAACTGCGCCCAACATTGTCGATGGGGTCGCGCAACAAGCCATCGACGGCATCGACATGACTTACAGCTTCGCCGATTCTAAGGCACCAGATCGTCGCACCACGCAATATTATGAAATGCTGGGCAACCGCGCCCTTTACGACCATGGCTGGCTGGCCAATACCCATCCAGAGCGCAAACCCTGGGCGATGGGTTTTGGCGCGGACGCGAGTGTGAACCTCGCCCCGGGCTATCGCTGGGAACTTTACGATCTCGCCACAGACTTCAACCAGACGCGCGATCTGGCGGCTTCCCGTCCGGATATTCTCGCCCGCATGCGCAAGGCGTTTGACGTCGAGACCGCACGATACAACGTCCTGCCGGTCAACGACCGTACGGACGCCGCGCGATCGGGCCTCGCGGCGCGTGCCTATAGCAAGCCGCGCAGCAACTACGTCTTCTGGGGCAAAAATATTAGCCTGCCCTCTGACGTCGCACCGCCGATCACCGGTCGCGCCTTCACGTTGAGCGCCGACGTGACCGCCGGGAATGGAGTGATCGCCGCGCTGGGCAGTAGTCTGGGCGGATGGAGCTTCGGTATCGAGGACGGCCATCCTGTGGTCCGCCATGCCCTGACGCCACTGCCGGAAGATCAATTCCGCCTTGCCGCGCCCACCGCACTGCGGCCGGGATCGACGGCTCGCCTCACGTTCGATTTCGACTATGACGGCGGCGGATATGGCAAGGGGGGCCTAGTCCGCATTTCCGTCGATGGCACGCCGGTCGCTCAACAGCGACTTGAGCGCTCACTTGTCGTGCAGGAAGCGCCAAGCGAGACATTCGACATTGGCTTCGACGGCGGGGGGCCGGTCAATGAAGCGGCCGGAGCGCCTGATCGCT
>CBHCMH010000409.1:0-2517 GCA_965974445.1 uncultured Rhizorhapis sp. | reverse complement strand
CTGATGCTGCCGACGATCCGCGATAACCGGTCATTGCTGTGGATGGCCCTAGCTAACATCGCCATCCATACGGTTATCGGACACAAGGAATATAGGTTCATTTTTCTGTCCACGACCATTTTCGTAATGATGGCGGCTATTGGGTCCGCCGAACTGACGCTTAACCTCAGAAAACGCATCTCCAATACACGCCTCAGCAAAGCCTGCATCCCTGCATTGGTCCTGCTCTGGACTGGGGTCTCAGCCACCCTTGCGATGGCTGAACCCATGCGACTGCGATGGAACGCCTACGGCCCAAGCCTCGAATTGGTCCACCGAGCCGGCACAGCGCCTCGAACTTGTGGCTTAGCCCTTCACGGGCTCACATTCTGGGAAGGCGGGGGATACAGCTATCTGCATCGAAAAGTCCCCATATATCTTACGGAGTGGAGCTTACAGCACAAGATGTCTCAGGATGACATTCGAACAAACGCGCCAGCCTACAATACCGTGATAGCATCCCCCTTGGACGGTGATGATATCCCTCCCAGCTTCAAGCTGTCATCGTGCATAGGTAACGGAACGGATATCAACGATCCAACGAGCATGAAGTGTCTCTACACACGCCCAGGTAGCTGCAATATACAAGTAGGAACACAATGGGAACTAAGTCGTGTCCTGCTTACGCACGACCAGTAGGTACCCTCAAGCCAACTCCACCGGCGACACCTCGTACCCCGCCGCCGCCAGCGCCGCCGTCAGCTGGTCCAGGTGCGCCCGGTCGCGGGTTTCGCATTCTATGTCGGTGATCAGGCCCTTGGCCGGCAGGGTGGTGAACACGCGCTGGTGCGACACCTCTATGATGTTGACCTGTTGCTCGTTGAATATGCGCGCCACATTGTACAGCGCGCCGGGGCGGTCCTGCAGGCGGATGCGCAGGCGCGCCAGGCGGCCGGAGCGGACCAGGTCGCGCAGCAGCACGTTGGCGAGCAGGCGCGTGTCGATAGTCCCGCCGCACAGCACCAGGCCGACATTGCGCCCCTGGAACCGGTCCTTGTGCGCCAGCAACGCGGCCAGGCCCGCCGCACCCGCGCCCTCGACCACCGTCTTTTCGATCTGCAGCAGCAGGCTCACCGCCTCTTCCAGATAGCGTTCGCTCACCAGCACGATGTCGTCGGCCAGCGCAGCGACGAATTTGCGGGTCATCTCGCCCGGCTGCTTGACGGCAATGCCCTCGGCCAGCGTGTCGCCATCGCAGGCCAGATCCTCGCCCTTCACATTGGCGTACATAGAGGGGTACAGCTCCGCCTGCACGCCGATCAGGCGGATGTCCGGCTTGATCGCGCGCGCGGCGACGCCCATGCCGGAAAACAGCCCGCCGCCGCCGATCGGCACGACCAGCGTGTCGATCTCCGGCGCGTCCTGCAGCATTTCGAGCGCGACCGTGCCCTGCCCCGCGATGATGTCCGGCTCGTCAAAGGGATGGACGAAGGTCAACCCCCGCTCCCGCTCCAATTTCCGGCTATGATCATAGGCGTCCTCGAACTTTTCGCCATGCAGCACGACGGTGGCGCCATGGCCCTGCGTCTGCATGACCTTCACCGTCGGCGTCGGCTTTGGCATCACGATGGTGACGGGCACGCCCAGCCGCGCGCCATGATAGGCCAGGCCCTGCGCGTGATTGCCCGCCGACGCCGCGATAACGCCCTTTTTGCGCGCCTCTGCGCTCAGGAGCAGCAGGCGGTTCAATGCGCCGCGCTCCTTGTAGGCCGCCGTGAACTGAAGGTTTTCGAACTTGAGATACACCTTCGCCCCGATCATTTCCGACAGCGTACGGCTGAGCAGCGTCGGGGTGCGCACGATGGACGCACCGATCCTTGCTTGCGCCGCCCGGACATCCTCTATGGTTACGGGAAGCGCCATTGCATCGGCGGGGATCATCTTCTGTTCGTTCATGGGGGCAAAGCCCTAAGTGCGAAAGCGGCATAATTCAAGCAGCGCTTGCCGTCATCGCCTCTAGCCTCAACTAGAATCAGGCTTTATGCGGGGCTTATGGCAAAGATCGCATTTATCGGCTTGGGCATCATGGGCGGAGCAATGGCGGGGCATCTGGCCGCCGCCGGCCACGACCTGACCGTCTTCAACCGCTCCATGAGCAAGACGAAGGCATGGATTGAAAAGCATGGCGGAGAGGCAGCGGTCAGTCCGGCCAAGGCGGCGGACGGGGCGGATGTCGTCATCACCTGCGTCGGCACCGACGATGATCTGGCGGCCGTCACGCTGGGCCGCGATGGCGCATTCCGCACGATGAAGCGGGGCAGCCTGTTCATCGACCACACCACCGTGTCCGCCCGCATCGCGCGGCAACTGTTCGTCGAGGGTGAAAGCCACGGCATCTTTTGCGTCGATGCGCCGGTTTCGGGCGGACAGGCGGGCGCTGAAAAGGGCAGCCTTTCGATCATGTGCGGCGGTACGCCCGAAGCGATCGCCGCCGCGCGGCTGGTGATGCAGGCCTATGCCAGCCGCATCGTGCATGTC
>CBHCMH010000408.1:0-2517 GCA_965974445.1 uncultured Rhizorhapis sp. | reverse complement strand
TCCTGTTCCTCGCGCAATCGGCGCCGCAGTTGCAGGCGGTCCGGCATATGATCGGACC
This sequence comes from uncultured Rhizorhapis sp., assembly GCA_965974445.1. Taxonomy (GTDB): domain Bacteria; phylum Pseudomonadota; class Alphaproteobacteria; order Sphingomonadales; family Sphingomonadaceae; genus Rhizorhapis. The sequence continues at coordinate 2,459 of CBHCMH010000408.1, read as the reverse complement.
GGAGGGCAAGAGCTTTCCAGCCGACGGATCGCGGCCCATGCCCGCCAGCCATGACGCGATCCGTTTCCGCAATGTGTCTTTTGCCTATGACGGCCATCAGGCGCTGGACAATGTAACCTTCGAGATACCCAGGGGGAAGGTGACGGCGCTTGTCGGCGCCAGTGGGTCGGGCAAAACGACGATCGTCAACCTGCTGCTGCGCCTTTATGCCCCCGATGGCGGGCATATATTCCTGGATGGTGCCGAGCTGGGCGACATCCGCCGGAGCGAATGGCTGCAGGAGCTTGCCGTGGCCGGTCAGGACATCGACCTGTTCGAGGGTTCCGTGCGGGACAATGTCACAATGGCGCGGGCCGGCGCGGATGAGGCGGCGCTGGCTGAGGCCTATGCCCTGTCGGGCCTCACCGATTTGCTCGCCAGCCTGGAATATGGCGATGCAAGCTGGGTGGGGCAGCACGGCCTGAACCTGTCGGGCGGGCAGCGGCAGCGCGTAGGCATAGCCCGCGCCATCCTGCGCGATCCCGGCCTGCTCATCCTGGATGAAGCGACCAGCGCTCTCGATACCGAGTTGGAGGCCGGCATCCGTCGCGCACTGGAGCACCGTTTTGAGGGAAGGACAATCCTCATCATCACCCACCGCCTGGAAACGGTGCGCAATGTCGATCATGTCATCCGCCTAAGCGAAGGGAAGGTGAGGGCCGAAGGACCACCTGCAATTCTATTGGATCAACGGCCCGCCCCGTCACCGACGATCCTGCCCGGATCAGCCGTTGCGGCGATGCCAGGCGACAGCTGTACGGACGATCGTTCCAATGTCTGACATCTCGGCCTGCCAGCCAAGCTCGCGCCGCGCCTTGGCGGCGTCCGCGATCAGGATAGGGGGATCGCCAGCGCGGCGCGGACCAGTCTGCACCTCGCGCTGACTGCCGCATTCAGCGGCAACGGCATGGGCGATTTCAAGGACGGTCGTACCTTGTCCAGTTCCAAGGTTGAATGGGTGAAAGCCCGATTTGTCCATGATCCATTCGCCTGCCAGCACATGCGCGCGGGCAAGGTCGCCGACATGGATATAATCCCGGATGGCACTGCCGTCGCGTGTGTCGAAATCCGTACCGAAGACGGTGAATGGCCGTTCATTGGACAAGGCCCCTGCAATGGCGAGCGGAATGGCGTGGGTTTCCGGTTCATGCCATTCGCCGATTTCGCCGTCCGGGTCGCAACCCGCCGCATTGAAATAACGCAACGCCACGCTGTCCAGACCATAAGCCACGGCATAGTCGGCCAGCATTCTTTCCACCACCAGTTTCGACCAGCCATAGGGATTGATCGGCCATTGAGCATGGCCTTCCCCGATCGGCACCTGTTCGGGCACGCCATAGGTCGCGCAGGTGCTGGAGAATAGAAGCTTAGTCAGCCCGGCCGCGCGCATCCTGTTCAGCAAGGTGAAGCTGCCGATGCAATTGTTCCTGTAATAGAGATCAGGCTCCCGCACGGATTCCTCGACATAGGCGAAAGCGGCAAAATGGCCGACCAGGTCCGGCCTGTATTCGGCAAAGGTCAAGTCGAGCGCCGCCGCGTCCAATATGTCGCCCTTCACCAGCGGCCCCCACTTGACCGCCTCGGCATGGCCGCGCGACAGATTGTCGAAGGTAACGACCCGCCACCCCGCCTGGGCAAAGGCCTTGCAGCAATGAGAGCCCACATATCCTGCGCCGCCCGTGACCAGAATTGTCCGCTGCTTCATGCAGGCACCTGACCGCTTTCGATCAGCTCCCGGAAATAGGCGATCGTTTTGCTGAGCCCCTCTTTTAGCGGGACGGCAGGTTCCCACCCCAGCACCTCTCGCGCCAGACTGATATCAGGCTGCCGCTGTCGCGGATCATCTTGCGGCAAGGGCTGGTTCTCCAGTGGTGAGGCGCTTCCTGTCAAATCAACGACCGCTCGCGCTAGATCGATCATGGTGAACTCGATCGGATTGCCCAGATTGACCGGGCCGGTAAAATCGTCCGGCGAGGCCATCAGCCGGACAAGCCCTTCGATCAGGTCATCGACGAAGCAGAAGGATCGCGTTTGCCGGCCGTCGCCATAAATGGTGATCGGCTGTCCGCGCAGCGCCTGCAGGATAAAATTGGAGACAACCCGGCCATCGTCCGGCTGCATCCGGGGGCCGTAGGTGTTGAAGATGCGAGCGACCTTGATCGGCATCTGGTGCTGCCGCCAATAGTCGAAGAACAGCGTCTCTGCGCAGCGTTTCCCCTCATCATAGCAGGAGCGCGGCCCGATTGGATTGACTCGACCCCAATAGTCCTCCTTTTGGGGATGAATTTCGGGATCGCCGTAAATTTCCGACGTCGATGCCTGCAATATTTTCGCACCCGTCCGCTTGGCAAGGCCAAGCATGTTGATTGCGCCGTGCACGCTGGTCTTTGTCGTCTGGACGGGATCATGCTGGTAGTGGA
>CBHCMH010000407.1:0-2521 GCA_965974445.1 uncultured Rhizorhapis sp. | reverse complement strand
CGTGGCGTCGGGATGGTCGTAGCCGGGAATTTGCCGGCCAAAGACGGGCAGGGCCTCGCGGATGGCCTTAATGACGAAATCGGGCAGGCATTGGGCCAGGTCGGTCATGTGGACGCCGGGCTTGTAGGAAGGGGTGACCTCGCCCAGTTCGGTGGATGCCCGCCCGGCCAGAAAGTCGCCGACCCGCTGCCCGGGGGCGGCATAGCTTGAACCGCCAGCCACATAGGCAAGCGATTCCCAATGCCGCTGCAATGCGATGCCCGCAAGCGGGTGGCCGGGATAGTCCCGCTCGGGATCGATGCCGACGACGATGCCGCTATTGGCGTTGAATTCCTGCCGCGAATATTGGCTCATGCCGTTGGTGGCGACACGGCCCTCTTCGGAGGTGGCGGCGACGACCCGTCCGCCCGGACACATGCAGAAGCTGTAGACCGTGCGGCCGTTGCTGCAATGATGCGACAGGCTGTAGGCGGCGGCGCCGAGGTCCGGGTGGCCCGCGCAGGCGCCGAAGCGTGCCTTGTCGATCCAGCTTTGGGGATGCTCGATCCGCACGCCGATGGAAAAGGGCTTTGCCTCCACATGCACGCCGCGATCATGAAGCATGTGGAAGGTGTCGCGCGCGCTGTGGCCAACGGCCAGCACGATATGATCGGCCTCGATATAATCGCCCGTCTGCAACCGCAGGCCGCGTACCTGCCGGGTGCCATCGGGCCGCGTTTCGATGTCGATATCCTCGACCCGGTGCTGCCAGCGATATTCGCCGCCCAGCGCCTCGATCGTTTCGCGCATGCTTTCCACCATCGTCACCAGGCGGAAGGTGCCGATATGGGGGTGCGCCTCGGTCAGGATTTCGGGCGGCGCGCCGGCCTTCACGAATTCGGTCAGCACCTTGCGGCCGAGATAGCGGGGATCCTTGATCTGGCTGTAGAGCTTGCCGTCCGAAAAAGTGCCCGCACCGCCCTCGCCGAATTGCACGTTGGATTCGGGGTTCAGCACGCCCCGGCGCCACAGGCCCCAAGTGTCCTTGGTGCGTTCCCGCACCACCTTGCCGCGATCCAGAATGATCGGGCGGAAGCCCATCTGCGCCAGGAGCAGTCCGGCGAACAGGCCGCAAGGGCCAGCGCCGATGACGATGGGGCGCGGGCTGGCGTAGTTGGCAGGTGCGCGCGTGACGAAGCGGTATTCGGTGTCGGGCGTCGGCTTTACCTGATGGTCGCCCTGGTGCCGGGCCAGAACCGCTGCCTCGTCTTTCAGCGTCACATCGACCGAATAGACCATCAGGATGGCCGATTTCCTGCGCGCGTCGTTGGCGCGGCGCGCGATGGTGTAACTGATGAGCTCGTCCGGGGCGATACCGAGCCGCTCGCAGATGGCAGCGGGCAAGGCTTCGGGTGCGTGATCGAGGGGCAGTTTGAGTTCGATGAGGCGCAGCATGGCGGCGGCTTTAGCGGGGATGGAGCGGGGATGCTATCTTCTTCAAGCGGAAGATTGTGGGTGGTCAGTGGATCCGAAGATCGCCACATCAAGCTGCGTCATGCTGAACTTGTTTCAGCATCCATCGCGCCTTCTGGTGCGGCGGTGCGGGAGGAGGAATGGATCCTCAAACAAGTTCAGGATGACGGCCTTTGGGAATCCCTAAACCGCCTGCCCGGCCGCCCAGCCGCTGGCCCAGGCCCATTGGAAATTATAGCCGCCGAGCCAGCCGGTGACATCGACGGCTTCCCCGATCACGTAAAGGCCGGGGACGCGCTTCGCCGCCATCGTCTGCGAGGAGAGGCCATCGGTGCTGACGCCGCCCGCCGTGACTTCGGCCTTCGCAAAACCCTCCGTGCCGTTGGGAAGGAAGCGCCAGTCGGCAAGGCGGCGTTCGGCCACGGCAAGCTTGCGGTCGGGCAGGTTGGCGAGATCGCCGTTGAGGTCAAGGCGCTCCGCCAGCGTCCCTGCCAGCCGGTCGGGCAGGTGCGCGGCCAACAGGCTGCGAATCGTGCCGCGCGGGCGTGTCCGCTTGCTGTCGACCAGCCATCCCGGCGCCATGGCGGGCAGGAAATCAATGGCAAGCGGCTGGCCGTGCCGCCAATAGGAGGATGCCTGCAATATCGCCGGGCCGGACAAGCCCTTGTGCGTGAATAGTGCTGCTTCTCGGAAGGCCGCGCCATTGGCGCTGGCGACGACTTCGCTGGCTACGCCGGACAGCGAACGGAACAGGGCTTCGTCTCTGCCCAGCGTCAGCGGCACCAAAGCGGGTCGCGGCTCGACCACTTTCAACCCGACACGCCGCGCTAGATCATAGGCAAAGCCCGTCGCCCCCATTTTCGGAATCGATGGCCCGCCGGTAGCGATCACCAGTGCCTTGGCCGCCACCGACCGGTTGCCGCATGTGACCCGGAACAGCCCATCGGCATGATCGACCGCGCTTATGCTCCGGCCCAGAAGCAGTTCGACCGCGCCCTTCGCGCATTCCTCCAGCAGCATCGCGACGATCTGCCGCGCCGATCCGTCGCAGAAAAGCTGCCCCAGCGTC
>CBHCMH010000406.1:0-2530 GCA_965974445.1 uncultured Rhizorhapis sp. | reverse complement strand
TGGGTTTTCGTTGTGGCATCGTCGGTCTTCCCAATGTCGGGAAATCCACGCTTTTCAATGCGCTGACCGAGACTCAGGCGGCGCAGGCGGCCAATTATCCCTTTTGCACCATCGAGCCCAATGTGGGTCAGGTCGCCGTGCCCGACCCGCGCCTTTACGAAATCGCGAAGATCGGCGGCAGCGCGAAGATCATCGAAACGCAACTTGCCTTCGTCGATATCGCCGGCCTGGTGCGCGGCGCGTCCAAGGGCGAAGGGCTGGGCAACCAGTTCCTGGCCAATATCCGGGAGGTGGACGCCATCGTCCATGTCCTGCGCTGCTTCGTCGATGACGACATCACCCATGTCGAAGGCAAGATCGACCCCATCGCCGACGCCGAAACGGTCGAGACCGAACTGATGCTCGCGGACCTTGAAAGCCTGGAAAAGCGCGTGCCCAACCTGGTCAAGAAGGGGCAGCAGGGCGACAAGGAGGCAAAGGCGGGCGCGTCGGTGCTGGGACAGGCGCTGGACCTGCTGCGCGCGGGCAAGCCCGCCCGGCTGACGCAGCCCAAGGACATTGAGGAAGAACGGCTGTTCGCGCAGGCGCAACTGCTGACGTCAAAGCCCGTCCTCTACGTCTGCAATGTCGATGAAGGCAGCGCGGCCACGGGCAACGAATATAGCGCCAAGGTGTTCGAGAAAGCCGCCGCCGAGGGCGCAAAGGCCGTGATCGTATCGGCCGCGATCGAGGCGGACATCGTCACCATGCCGGTCGAGGACCGCGCGGAATTCCTCGCCGACCTGGGCCTTGAGGAAACCGGCCTGTCGCGGATCATCCGCGCGGGATATGAACTGCTCGACCTCATCACCTTCTTCACCGTCGGGCCGAAGGAGGCCCGGGCCTGGACCGTGCACAAGGGATCAAAGGCCCCGCAGGCGGCGGGCGCAATCCACAGCGATTTCGAACGCGGCTTCATCCGCGCCGAAACCATCGCCTATGACGATTATGTCCGGCTGGGCGGCGAGGCCGGCGCACGCGACGCGGGCAAGCTGCGCGCCGAGGGCAAGGAATATGTGACGCAGGATGGCGACATCATGCTGTTCCGGTTCAATGTTTGAAAGCAACTGGCAATGACCTTGAGTCATGTCCGTCACCCCGGCGCAGGCCGGGGTCTCCATCCTCTTGGTGGTGCACCATGTCGATGGAGATTCCGGCCTTCGCCGGAATGACGCGATATTTATGGGTCGGCATCATTGCGGCCGGGCATAAGCGGAATAACCTGATCCCGCCGGGGGCTTCGACGCAGTAACGCCCCCACCCCTACCCCAACCTCTCCAGCGCCGCCTGCAGCCGCTCGGCTTCGGCACTTTTATCGGCAAAATCTTCCCGCGCCTTTTCCACCGCTTCCGGCTTGGCGCGTTCGACAAAGGCGGGATTTTCCAGCCGCTTGGCCAGCGCGTCGCGTTCCTTGATGGCCGCGTCCATCGCCTTGGCAAGGCGCGCCTTTTCGGCGGCAAGGTCGATCACGCCTTCCAGCGGCAGGACATAGGTCGCCTCATCGACAACGATCTGCGCAGCCCCGCCCTGCGGAGCGGCGTCGAATGACACCGATTGGATGCGCGCAAGCCGTGCCAGCGCTCCGGACTGACGCTGCAGCCGCTCTGCCGTCGCGGGGGAGGCGTCGCGGACATAGGCCGCCATTTTCGCGCCCGGCGGCACGTTGAGTTCGGCCCGCGCCGTCCGCACGCCCGAAACAAGGCGGATCAGCCAGTCAATCTCCTCACTCGCCGCGCGGTCGAGCGCATGGGCGTCCGGCTGTGGCCAGTGGGCGACGATCAGTTCGCCATCGCGCTTGCCCATGGCATGCCACAATTCTTCGGTGACAAAGGGCATGAAGGGATGGAGCATCACCAGAATCTGGTCGAGCACCCAGCCGGCGACGGCCTTTGTCTCGTCATCCATCTGGCCCTTGATCAGCTCCAGATACCAGTCGCAGAAGCGGTCCCAGACGAAATGATAGATGGCATTCGCCGCCGCGTCGAAGCGAAGCTCCGCCATCGCGAGATCAAGCGCCTGCACCGTCGCCTCCGTTTCGGCGATGATCCAGCGGTTGACCGGCAGGTCCGCGTCGGGCGCGCGCAGCGTGGTGGAAGCCCCAATCCCATTCGCCTGACAGAAGCGCGCGGCGTTCCACAGCTTGGTCGCGAAGTTGCGATAGCCCTCGACGCGCTTCTCATCCATCTTGATGTCGCGGCCCTGGCTTTCCATCGCGGCCATGAAAAACCGCAGCGCGTCCGCGCCATATTTGTCGATCAGGCCCAGCGGATCGACCGTATTGCCCTTCGACTTCGACATTTTCGAGCCGTCGGCGGCACGGACGAGACCATGGAGATAGAGCCGGTGGAACGGCACTTCCTTCATGAACTCAAGCCCCTGCATGATCATCCGCGCATCCCAGAAGAAGAGGATGTCGAAGCCGGAAATGAGCAGGTCGTTGGGGTAGTGGCGGGCGAGCAAACTCCCCCTCTCCCCTTCAGGGGAGAGGGCC
>CBHCMH010000405.1:0-2532 GCA_965974445.1 uncultured Rhizorhapis sp. | reverse complement strand
ACCTTGCCAAGGCCGATTTCGGCATCCTCCGCCACGCCCCGCACTTTTTCTTCAAGCGCCGTAATCGACCAGTCCTGCAGGCCGGATAGCGCCGCGCGGGTTTTCCCTATCAGTGCGCGAGCCGGTTCATCTAGCAGGCTTGCGGCCTTTTCGTCGATATCAAGAGGACGATTTTTGAAAAGGAACATCGCCCCATCGGCTAACTCATTGATATTCTTCGCTCTGGGCTTCAGCGACGCCATGGCCTGGGTGAGCAGTGCCTGCTCTTCGCTGGTCAGCTCCCGCTCCAGCATGCCCGCGACCCGAGGTGCGGTCAGTCCGGCAAGCCGTGCATCATCGGCCTCCCGGATGTAGTGACCATTCAGATTTTCCAGCTTTTTCAGATCGAAGCGAGACGGCGAACGGCCCACACCGTCCAGATCGAACAGTTCAACCGCCCGCTCCCGTGAGATCATCTCCTCATCGCCATGGCCCCAGCCCAGGCGCAGCAGATAATTGCACACCGCCTCCGGCAGCATGCCCATCTCATCGCGATAGGCGTCCACACCCATGGCGCCGTGCCGCTTGGAAAGCTTCGCGCCATCGGCCCCGTGGATCAGCGGCACATGGGCATAAACCGGCTCCTTCCAGCCCATCGCGCGAATGAGTGCCAACTGACGGAAGGCGTTGTTCAGGTGGTCATCCCCACGAATGATGTGGGTGATGCCCATGTCATAATCGTCCACCACCACCGACAGCATATAAGTGGGCGAGCCATCGGAGCGCAGCAGCACGAAATCGTCGATTTCCGCATTCTGCACCGTGACATCGCCCTGCACCCGGTCGGAAATCGTGGTTTCGCCCTCCAGCGGTGCTCTCAGGCGCACAACATAGGGCGCGCCTTCCGCCGCTTCCCCCGGATCGCGGTCACGCCAGCGGCGGTCATAGCGGATCGGCTGCCGCGCCGCGCGCTGCTCCTCACGCATCTGCTCCAGCTCCTGAGCGGTGGCAAAGCAGCGATAGGCTTTTCCTTCGGCCAGAAGCTGGTTTGCCACATCGGCATGGCGGGCGGCGCGGTCATATTGGAAGACCGCCGGCTCGTCGCCCAACAGGCCGAGCCACTCAAGGCCGTCAAAGATGGCGTCAATGGCGGCGTCGGTGGAACGTGCGCGATCGGTATCCTCGATGCGCAGCAGGAACTTGCCGCCATGATGCCGCGCGAACAGCCAGTTGAACAGGGCGGTGCGGGCGCCGCCGATATGGAGATAGCCTGTCGGAGACGGAGCAAAACGCGTGACCACGCTCTTTTCGCTGCCGATATTCCCGATTGTTGCGCTCACGCACTAATTCCTCAATATGTCCAGCTCAACACATCCTGCCGCAAACATCGGGGATGACAGGCCAGAATGACCGGTGAAGCCCCTAGCATGGCTTTTGAGCCTTCACAAACCCCTAGTGGGACAGGGTTTCGCATCGCCATCCGGGGCGCATCCGACCGTGTCGAAAAGTGGCTGGAACATGAGCGTGACGCCGTTCCTCTCTGGGTTCCAGTGGGTTTGGGGCTGGGTATTGCGGCCTGGTTTTCCCTGCATGGACCGATGGACTGGCTGGCCTGGATCAGCTTCTGCCTCGGCCTTGCCGTGCTGGCGCTTGTGTTGCCGGCAGGACTGCGGCTTGGCCGGATCGTCCTCTTGGCGGGACTTCTTGGCGCGGCCGGGTGCGGGCTGATCTGGGCCAAGGCGGAATTGGTCGCGCAGCCGGTCCTGGAACGGCCCGTCTTCACTGAATTTGAGGTGCAGGTCATCAAGGTTGAGCCTCTACCTGCCCGAACCATGGTCCGGGTGATGCTTCAACCCGTAGGGCGACCGGATCTGCCGCCCCGGCTGCGGGTCAATATCGCCGACAAGGATGCCCCGGATGGATTGGTCAAAGGCAGCAGGCTGTCCCTGCGCGCGCGGCTGATGCCCCCGGCCGGGCCAGCGGTGCCCGGCGCCTATGATTTTTCCCAGCGCGCATGGTTCGAGGGGATCGGCGCAACCGGGCGGGCGGTGCCGCCTGTCAGACTGATTGGTCCCTCTGGCGGCGATGGCCCGTCCCTGCGGCATCGCTTGTCGGCGCATGTCCAAAGCAGCATCGAAGGAGGCCCCGGAGCCATCGCGGCGACGCTCGCCACCGGGGATCGCGGCGCCATCAGCGAGGAAGACGCCGAAGCGATGCGGCGCAGCGGCCTTGCCCATCTGCTCTCGATCAGCGGCCTTCATGTCAGCGCGCTGGTGGGCGCGGTCATCCTCGTCGTCTTTCGCCTGCTCGCGCTCAGCCCGATGCTGGCGTTGCGCTGGCCCCTGCTCCTGATTGCAGCGGGGGCAGGGGCCGCGGCCGGGGTCGGCTACACGCTTCTGACAGGGGCGGAGGTGCCGACGATCCGATCCTGCGTCGCCGCGCTGCTTGTGCTGGGCGGGCTGGCGCTAGGGCGGGAAGCGATCACGCTGCGTCTGGTCGCGACCGGGGCGATCTTCGTCATGATCTTCTGGCCCGAAGCACTGGTCGGGCCAA
>CBHCMH010000404.1:0-2541 GCA_965974445.1 uncultured Rhizorhapis sp. | reverse complement strand
GGGTTGCGCAGGGCCATGGTGGGGACGCCGGCTCCCTGCTGCGGCTTGCCGGTCACGTCGGGCACCATGCCCAGGAACGGGACGCCGAGCTGCTCCTTCACCTCCTCGGGCGTCTTGATGGTGTTGTCCAGCCGCTTAAGGGTTCCGCTCATATCCGCAATTGGGACATGCCCCCCGGACCCGTCAACTGGAAAATCTTTGGCCCACCCTCAAACTTTATTCTCACCGGCCTTTCGCACCGCGCGCTTGCGGCTGGAGTGGCGGCCGACCAGCAGGCCGGCGACGCCAGCGGCAAACAGCGCGAAATCCGCAGGCTCGGGTACGGGGGTGCCCCCGCTTGATCCACCCGAAGACCCGCCGCTGCTCGAGCTCGAGGAAGATGACGAGCTGGAGCTGGAAGAGGAAGACGTGCTGCCAAAGCTGCTGCTCCCGCCCGATGAGGAGGAGGAAGAGCTGCCGCCGGACGAACTGGACCCGCCATCATGGCCGCATCCCGAATAATGCCTGTGTCCCCACCAGCCCCCGCCAGCCTCGGCCGGAGCCGCCACGAACAGCAGGGCGGCTGCAGGGGCCAGAAAGACGATCGGGCGAAAGGACACTGGCAAACTCCGTCTATCGAAAAGCATATATCGACAGAGGATATGCAGTACCCATGCCAGAATCGAAACGAGCGCCGGATTCAGCGGGCAGTAATGGTTAACGCCCCGAAACGAAGCGTGGTTAATGTAAACGCCCCCGACGTTAACCATGAACCGGAAACGAAAAACGCTATCGCGATAGATAAGATTTGAACCGTCGTCCCTGCGAAGGCAGGGACCCCGCTTCTTCAGCTTCAGCCAGGCCCAGCCCTGCGTTTGCAGGCCTGCCTAGGCTGAATGTCGATTGGCCCGAAATTGTCGCTGTCCTACAACAAACCAAATCGGTTATTCCAATGAATCATGAGAAACCGGACGCCTCCCAGGCCAAAGGGCCACGCCATCCCCGACTTCGACCCCGTCCCGCGCCGGCGCAAACGCCATGACGGCTGGACGCCGGAGCGCCAGCGCGCCTTTATCGAGGCGCTGGCGCGAACCGGATCGGTCAGTCATGCCGCGGCTGAAATCAACATGGCGAAGGAGGGCGCCTACCAGCTCCGCCTCCACCCGAAGGGCGAAAGCTTCCGCAAGGCCTGGGACGCCGCGCTCGACTTCGGCGTGCAGCGGCTGGAGGACATCGTGCTCGAACGCGCCATCAACGGCGTGCTGGAACCGGTCTTCGGCCGCGACGGCCAGATCGGCGAGCGCCGCCGCTACAACGACCGCCTGCTCATGTTCCTCCTGCGCCACCGCCTGCCGGATCGCTATGGCGACAGACGATACGACATCCTCACCCCCAAACGCGAAGCCGAACTGCGCGCCCAATGGGAAGAGGAGCGCCGCACCAAAAACGACGGCAGCCGCGCGCTGGAGGCGATCATGCAGAAGCTGCTGCAGATGAAGGCGCGCGGGGAAGGGCAGCAGGCGCTCGGCAATGCGGAGGAGGAAGGCGAGGACGCCATTGACTGGGAGGAGGAAGACGCCGCCCAGCCATCCCCTGATCCCGAACTACCGCAGGAAAAGGCCGAACCCCGTCCGGAACCCCGCATCCGCACCTTTTGAGGCGAGATGAATTGAATCATGCTGGGTCTCTTCGGACTTCAACCGTCATCCCAGCGAAGGCTGGTATCCATCTCGCCTATCCAAAAGGGTTAGTTTATGCCGATAGGGGCATGGATCCCAGCTTTCGCTGGGATGACGGTGCTGTTTTGGTGAACGTCCGCTCAGAGACAAGGTCGTCTCGCTGCACCCAGAGGACCGGCGGATCATGAATGCGCTGGACATGCTGATCAGCGGGTGTTGAACTGTTTCCAACCTGTGGCGCAGCGATGTAGCGCGCCTTTATATCGATCTCGTGCGTTCACCCCAATCCCGCATTTGCACTGACATGAAAGAGGAACCGTCATGCCAAACACCGTCCGATTGCACCGCGTCCTCGCGGCCCGCCCGGAGAAAGTCTACCGGGCCTTTGTCGAGCCGGACGCCATTGCCAGCTGGCTTCCCCCCTTTGGCTTTCTCTGCACCGTCCACGAGCTGAACCCCGTGGTGGGCGGCAAGCACAAAATGTCGTTCCGCAACTTCACCACCGGCAACAGCCATAGCTTCGGCGGCACCTATCTTGAACTCCAACCCGGCGAGAGGCTCGTCTATACGGATAGCTTCGATGATCCCAACATGCCGGACGAAATGACGGTGACGGTGACGCTCAAGGCCGTGTCGGTCGGCACGGAGCTGAACATCGAGCAGCAAGGCATTCCCGACATCATCCCGCTGGAAGCCTGCTATCTCGGCTGGCAGGAATCGCTGCGCAAGCTCGCCAAATTGGTGGAACCGGAGATCGAGGAATAGGGGTGTTCTATTGATGGGGTCCAATCTGCTGTGGTGAACGGGCGGCCGGGGCGGCTGTGTTGCCGGGTGCGGAAGGGCGGTTTTCAGGCGTGGGCTATCGGAAACCGCCCGTGGTTCA
>CBHCMH010000403.1:0-2551 GCA_965974445.1 uncultured Rhizorhapis sp. | reverse complement strand
GCCGAAGTTGGGAGAGGGTGAAGCGTCTCTAAAGGAAACGCGCGGCCCCGAAGGGCCGCTCACCCTCATCCAACTGCGCCTAAGCTCCTGCGTCGCTAAGGCTTCGTATCCTTCTCCCGTCAAGGGAGAAGGTCTTATAAGACCAATTCCCGCCCCGCATCCTACCCGCTGGGCAGCGGCCTTGGCCGGTGATCCTCGTCCAGCGCGACGAAGGTGAACAGGCCGCTCGTCACGCGGACTTCCTCCCGTGCCGGGCCGCGCGATGCGATCACGTCGATCCGGATGGCGACGGACGTGCGGCCGCGCCGTTCAACCTCGGCATAGACCGAAATAATGTCGTGGAGCAGGATCGGCGCGATGAACTCCATCGCCTCGATGGCGACGGTCGCGACCGGCCCCTTGGCCACGCGGGCGGCGACGATGCCCCCGGCAATGTCCATCTGGCTGAGCACCCAGCCGCCGAAGATGTGGCCATTGGCATTGATGTCGCCGGGCTTGGGCATCGTGCGCAAAGTCGGGTCGCGTCCGGCCGAGAGTGTATTTCCCAATTCAGTCATCCTTATCCATCTCGTCCTTCAGCGGGTCGTGAATCTGCTCATCATGGCCTGTGCCGCTCGACAGGAAGACAAGACCCATCAGCGCCGCGCCCAGCATCACGGTCAGCCCGATGCCAGCCGCCGCCGCGATCAGCATGTGGATGGACGGCACGCCGTTCCACCACCAGAGCAGGCCTACGCCAACGGCGACGCATAGCAGCGCGGCCAGCGCCATCCATCGCATGATGCGCCAGTAGCGGCCCCATGCGAATGCGGCATATTCCGGGTCGTCCAGGTTGCTTTTCCGCTCATTCATTTCTTCCATTTGGCCCCAGAGCGTGGGATCATCAAGGCGCAAGACAATAAACGGAGGGATTCGAACATGACCATAGCGGCAATCCTGCAGAACAAGGGCGCGGATGTGGTGCAGGTTGGCAGCGGCGAAACGGTGCGAACGGTCATCGCCTTGCTCGCGGATCGGCGGATCGGCTGCGTCCCGGTTGTGGACGGCGGTCAGGTGGTGGGAATTTTTTCCGAGCGCGACGTGGTCCGCCAAATCGCCAGCCGGGGCGCGGCCATTCTTGATGCGCCAGTTTCCGAAGTTATGACGTCCCCGGCCCATACGGTGGAACCGGGCATGTCGGTGCTCACCGCGCTGTCGCTGATGACGCAGCGGCGCATGCGGCACTTGCCGGTCTGCGAAGGCGACCGGATGATCGGCTTCATTTCGATCGGCGATCTCGTCAAATACCGCATCGACCGGATCGAAGCGGAAGCATCCGCGCTGCGGGACTATATCCAGAGCGCCTGAGGCGAGGCTCAGGCAGCGGCAGGCACGTTCTTGCGGCCCAGCAGGCGAAGGAGATCCCGCGCCGTCTCTCTGGCCAGGCCGAACAGAATCGCTGCGAAGGACAGCCCGCCCGCCGTCACCAGCACCGCCAGCCGCACCGGCGCGGCCAGAGGTGGCAGCATGGCATCGACCAGCAGCACGATCCCTGCCATCAGCGCCGCGCTCGCCACCGCAGGCAGGGCGGCTTGCCCCATGTCGGCAAATCCCACGCCCATCGGCGCGCCGGCCATCCGGATCGTTACCAGCGTCAGCAGCGGAAAGGCGATCGCCCAGGCGGAGGCGAGGCCCGTGGTCCCGAACTGAATGCCGATCAGGAAGGCAGCGGGCATCAGCACCGCACCAATGCCTGCGATCCTGGCGGTGATTCCCGGCCGCCCCAGCGCATTGCTTGCAGGCGCGAACATCACCTGCACCGTCATGAAGGGCATGGCGAGGGCCAGAATCGTCACCAGCGGCGTCATCTCCAGCCATTTCCGGCCGAACAGCGTCTCGATCAGCGGCGCGGCGGTCACCGCCATGCCGAAATAGAGCGGGCAGGAGACAAGCAGGATCAGCTTCACCGCCTTGCAAAAGGACCATGCCACCTTCCGTATGTCTCCCTGCATCCGCGCATAGGCTGGAAAGGCGACATCGTTGAGCGGCGGAATGAACTTGCTGGCGAATATCTGCGTCAGGAACAGCGCCTCGGCATAGAGGCCCAGCTCATGGGCAGAAAGCATCCGGCCGCCGATGAAGATGTCCGCCTGGCTCTGGACCGTCCAGAACAGCTGGCTGCCCAACAGCGAAGCGCCGAACGCCACCATCCCGCCGGTTCCGCGAAAGTCGAAGCTGGGCCAGATGAACAGCCGCGTAGCCAGCACATAGCCCACGCCCTTCACCCAGAAGCCCGCGATGGGCGCATACACCAAAGTCCACACCCCCCAACCGCAAAGCGCCCCGCCAATCGCGACGCCGGCCGCCGCGCCCGCCGCGATCAGGTTGACCATCGCAGACCGCTTGAAATCCAGCGAGCGGCCGATCAGCACCTCCGGCAGCGCGATGAACGGCGTCGCCAGATAGAGCAGCGCCTGCATGCGAAGCAGGTCGGCCACCATCGGCTGGTCGTAATAGCCCGCCGCCAGCGGCGCCATCACCGCCACCTGGAAGATCGCAAGGCCGCCGTTCA
>CBHCMH010000402.1:0-2568 GCA_965974445.1 uncultured Rhizorhapis sp. | reverse complement strand
GGCTGAGGAGGCCGACTGGCAGGCGTTTGCCGCAGCGGTCCGGGATCGCGCGCAGCCTATGTTCCAAGGCATGCACGGAATGCACAATGCGGCAACGGACGGACCCGCCTTTCCGGCCCGCATCGACACACACATCAAGATGCTGGACGATCGGCTGTCCGGACTCAAAGCGGTCCGCGCCGCGGCCGTCGGCCTCTACGATCATCTGAAGCCTGCACAGAAGCAGAAG
Organism: uncultured Rhizorhapis sp.; assembly: GCA_965974445.1. GTDB lineage: Bacteria > Pseudomonadota > Alphaproteobacteria > Sphingomonadales > Sphingomonadaceae > Rhizorhapis. Next base: position 2,339 of record CBHCMH010000402.1, on the reverse strand, counting down.
GCCGACACGCTGCTGCCGATGTCGCTCTGCATGTAAGAGGAGACTGGCGCATGTTGACAATCCCCCTGGAGAGGCTGGCATACATCATCGAAAAGGCGCGGGAGTTCGACGCGGAATCCGCCCCTGTCAACGAGAATCGCCGAGCTGACGGCGATGACGAGGAAATCGTCGAGATTCTCGACGAGACGCGCAGCAACCCGACCTATCAGGAATTCGTCGGCGCCATCGATTCGCTCAACGATGACGAGCGGGACGAGATCGTCGCTCTCACTTGGCTTGGCCGTGGCGATTTCTCGAAGGGCGAATGGCGGCGTGCAAAGGCCGCCGCGCATGAACGCCACAACGGCCGGGAGGCGGCATAACTCGCAGGAACGCCGTTGCTCGCGGACTACCTCGAGGAAGCCGTCTCTCAACTTGGCTATTCGCTGGAGGAATGGGAGATCGGCCGACTCTGACGCGTCGGAAATCCCGATCGCGATTGACCTGGAACAAGACGTCTCCTCCGAGAATGCGAAAGAATAGCACCTATAGACCGCCAGGGAGGAATGTCATCATGTCTACATCCGGTCTCGAAATCCTCGACACCTCCGTTCAGAAGACCAACATCTGGCTGAAGGATCTGATGGAGCGCCTGGAAACGGCGGACCGTCATCAAGCCTACATGGCGCTCAAGGTTACCCTGCATGCTTTGCGGGATCGGCTCAGCATCGAGGAGGCTGCCCAACTCGGCGCGCAGCTGCCTATGATCGTGCGGGGTCTGTATTATGAAGGTTGGCGACCTGCCGGTAAGCGGGAACGGGCATCCAGCTGGGAAAGCTTCATGAAGCCGATCTATCTGGCCGTATGCCAGGACGGAAGCTGGACTCCCGAGGAGATCGCCTCTGCGGTCTTCGATGTGTTGTCCTGTCACGTCAGTGGCGGTGAAATCGATGATGTGGTCGGCCAATTGCCTCGCGATATCCGGTCCCTCTGGCCGAAGCAAGGCCGCGCGGCTTTGAGAGTCGCCGATTCATCGCAATGACGCTCAAGAAGAGGAGTGATGACATGGCAAAGGCCAGGACATCGCAGGAGATGTCAGCAAAGAACGCGCCGCGGACCTGGATTGTTGTCGCGGATGGAGGGCAGGCCCGCATTCTCGAAAGCGGCTACCCACATTCTGGAGCCGTTGTGCGGTTGGATGTTACCTCGGATGCTCGTCAGACGGCGGGCAAGCTTGCAAGCGACCGGTTGCCGCGGACGCAGGAAAGCGGAAGTTCTGCGCGTCATGGTATTGAGCCGCGCGTTGGCCTCAAGGACCACGAGAAACGGGCCTTCGCGACGCGACTGGCGGACTATCTCAGCACCGAAATCGGCAATTTCGACGAGCTTATTGTGGTGGCGCCGATGCGCTTCCTCGGCCTCCTCCGGGACGCCTTTCCAGATGATGTCTCAAGGAAGATTTCCACCACTCGCAGCAAGGATCTGACCTGGATGTCCGACGCTGAGGTTCTCGATCACCTCGGGCCTCTCGGTGCACAGGTGCGTCGGGAACGCGAAGGGATATAGATTCGGTGCATGCGACTCCGCGCAATCATCTTGGGGCTGGTCGTGCTGGCCGGGTTGATCGGCGGCGGCTATGCAATCTGGCGTGACCATCAGCATAACGGCTCCCTCGAGGGAATTGCGCGGACGAATGGTCGCGTGGAGGCGACGCAGATCATCATCGCGTCCAAGCTGCCCGGCGAGCTGCTCGACGTCCTGGTGCGGGAAGGGGACGATGTGGCCGCCGGTCAGGTCCTGGCGCGGGTGGAATCCGAAGAAATCGAAGCGCAGCTGCGCGGTGCGACCTCCGAGGTCGCCAGACTGAAGCAAAGCCGGTCGCAGGCCGAGGCCGACCGTGAGAGATGGGCCAGCCAAGTGGCGTATGAGCGCAGCGAGTTGGATCGCGTTCGCCAGATCTACAAGAAGGGTTTTGCTCCGAAGGATAAGCTGGAGGAACAGGAAACGAAGTTTTCCGGCGCCTCCGCAGCTTTGAGATCGGCACAAGCCGCGATCGAAGCCGCCGATGCTGCAATCGATACGGCGACGGCAGAGACGGAGCGCCTCGCCAGTCTTCTGAAGCATCGCGAACTGACGGCCCCCAGGCACGCGCGGGTGCAGTACCGGTTGGCGGAGCCCGGAGAGATCTTATCGTCTGGCGGCCGCGTCCTCACCCTGCTCGACCTGGACGATGCTTACATGACAATCTTTCTCCCCGCGGCCAGCGCCGGCAGGCTCGCCGTTGGCGGCGAGGCGCGCCTTGTCATGGATGCGGCTTCCGAATTCGTGTTTCCGGCCCGCGTTTCATTCGTCGCGGCGGA
>CBHCMH010000401.1:0-2571 GCA_965974445.1 uncultured Rhizorhapis sp. | reverse complement strand
GCAAGAGAACCGCCGTCCCGGGACGATCCATGTCACCGGCAACACCGTCATCGACGCGCTGCTCGCGACCAAGGCGCGGATCGAAGCGGAGCCCTCGCTCGCGGCGGGGCTGGATGGTCTCGCCGCGCGCTTTGCGGGGAAGCGGATCATTGCCGTTACCAGCCATCGGCGGGAAAATTTCGGCGGGGGCATGGAGAATATCGCGCTGGCCATCGGCGAGATCGCGGCGCGGCCGGATGTTGCGGTCATCTTCCCCGTTCATCCCAACCCCAATGTGCGCGGGATCATGCGGGATATGCTGGGCGGGCATGCGAATGTCGCCCTGATCGACCCGCTCGATTACCCGCATTTCGTGCGGCTGCTCGACCTGTGCGAGATTGTGCTGACCGACAGCGGCGGGGTGCAGGAGGAAGCGCCTTCATTGGGGAAACCGGTGCTGGTGATGCGCGAGACGACCGAGCGGCCCGAAGGGGTGGCGGCGGGTACGGCGAAGCTGGTCGGCACGAACAAGGACCGGATTGTTTCCGAAATCTTCAATCTTTTGGACGATAGCGAGGCCTATGCCGCCATGTCGCGCGCCCACAACCCCTTTGGCGACGGCAAAAGCGGCGAACGCATAGCCAGGATTATCGCCAATGCCCATCGAGGTTGAAAAGACGGTTTCTGTTATCGGGCTCGGCTATATCGGCTTGCCGACAGCGGCGCTGATCGCCCGGTCGGGCTTTCGTGTTCTGGGCGTGGATGTCAGCGACCATGTGGTCGATACGGTCAACAGCGGCCGGGTACATATCGAGGAAGTCGATCTCGACGGGCTGGTGCAGGGCGTGGTGGCGCGCGGGATGCTGCGCGCCTCGACGCAGATTGCGGAAAGCGACGTCTTCCTGATCGCGGTGCCGACGCCCGTGGCGGAGGACCGCGCGCCCGATGTCAGTTATGTTCTGGAGGCCGGGCGGACCATCGCTCCGGTACTGAAGGCGGGCGATTGCATCATCCTTGAATCGACCTCGCCCGTCGGTACGACAGAGAAGCTTCGCGACCTGCTCGCGCAGTTGCGGCCGGACCTTAAAATGCCGGGCAAAGGCGCAAGCGCGGCCGATGTCGCCCTTGCCTATTGCCCCGAACGCGTGCTGCCCGGCCGGATTCTGGTCGAACTCATCAACAATGACCGCTGCATTGGCGGCATCACACCGCGCTGCGCGCGCAAGGCGCTGACCTTCTATCGCCAGTTCGTGCGCGGCGAGTGCATCACGACCAATGCCCGCGCGGCGGAGATGACGAAGCTGGTTGAAAACAGCTATCGCGACGTCAATATCGCCTTTGCCAATGAGCTGTCGGTGATCGCCGACGGGCTGGACCTCGACGTCTGGGAAGTGATCCGCCTCGCCAACCGCCACCCGCGCGTCAACATATTGCAGCCGGGTCCGGGCGTCGGCGGGCACTGCATTGCCGTCGATCCCTGGTTCATCGTCCATGGCGACCCGGAGAATGCTCGCCTGATCCGCACCGCGCGGGAGGTGAACGATGCCAAGATCGACCATGTATTCGAACGCGCGTCGCGGATGATCGACGAGATGCCGGGCGCGCCAATCGCCTGCCTTGGCCTTGCCTTCAAGGCGAATATCGACGATTTTCGCGAAAGTCCGGCGCTCAAGATCGCCAGCCGCCTGGCGCGGCGCTATGGGCAGCGGGTGAAGCTGGTCGAGCCCTATTCCGAGGCGCTGCCGATGGAATTTGCCGGGACCGGGGCTGAATTGATCGACATTGACGCGGCGATTGAGGGCTGCCCGCTGTTCATCGTGCTGGTCGATCATGACGTGTTCAAATCGGTGCCGCTTGATGAACGCTTGGGCAAGCATGTCTATGACACCAGGGGGATCTGGCGGGATCAGCCGGCTCTGGCGGCGGCGGGTGTGCCGCTCAGTATTGCCGTCTAAGAAACTGATGACATCATCTTAAACTGATCCGTTCGTCCCGAGCCAAGTCGAGGGACGCAGGCTTGGCGCGAGGTGTCTCGACTTCGCTCGACACGAACGGAGAGATTCAACCGCAAGGCCGTCCAACCCCACCCATCCCCCATTCCGGACCTAATAGTCCGCCCCATCCTGCCTCCCCATGGCATAGGCCATGGCAGGAGGAATTCGGGAATGAGCCAGCGTTCGGGAGGCCCTGTTGCCGGGCGGCTTTCGCCCTATCGGCGGGGCGGGGGAGGGGCGCCGGGGAAGGTCCTCCTGTTCCTTCTCGTCGCCGGTCTTGCCTTTGGCTATTATTTCGCCTTGGCGGCCCCGCATGCGGTGATGCCGCTGCTCGTGCCCGTCGCGATCCTCACTGGCCTTGTGATCTGGGCGCTGCCCGACATGAAAGCCGCGCCGACCCGGATGCTATCGCGGCTGCTGATTGCGTTTCTGGTTGCGTTGCCGCTCTGGCCCAATTATCTGGCCATCGCCTTGCCGGGCATGCCGTGGATCACGGTGCTGCGGATCATCAGCGGGCCAATGATCCTGCTGTTGTTCGTCTGCCTATCGATATCGCCGGAGTTTCGGCGGCGGACCGGGCAGAGCCTGTCGGCGAGCA
>CBHCMH010000400.1:0-2571 GCA_965974445.1 uncultured Rhizorhapis sp. | reverse complement strand
GGATGGTAGCAACTCCCTGACGCTCACGGAACGGTCGCTGCCGCACAGCCTAATCGTCGATCAGCAGGCGCAGCGTTACATGAACGAGGCGCAGCCCTATTGCGATTGCGGCAGGGCGATGCTGGACCATGCCGGTGCCGAGGCCAGCTGGCTGATCATGGACAGCCGGCACCGGAACAATTACGCCTTTACCTATCTGGGGGCACGCCAGATGCCGCGGGAATGGCTGGACGGCGGGTTCATGATCAAGGCTGCCAGCCTGCGCGAACTGGCCGAAAAGACGGGGCTGAATGCCGATGCGCTGTCCGCCACGATCGACCGCTTCAACGCTTTTGCCCGCAAGGGCGTGGACGAGGATTTCCAGCGCGGCGGGAATCGGTTCGACAATGGCTGGGGCGATCCCTTCCATGGTCCCAATCCCAATCTCGGCACTCTTGAGAAAACGCCCTTCTATGCCATCCGCATCTGGCCCGGGGATCTGGGAACCAAGGGGGGCTTGCTGACCGATGGCGATGGCCGCGTGATGGATCGCGAAGGCCAGCCGATCGCCGGACTTTACGCCGCGGGCAATTCCGCCGCCAGCGTGATGGGGAGGTGTTATCCCGGACCCGGCGGAACGCTCGGACCAGGGATGGTTTATGCGTGGCTCGCCATGCGGCATGCCGCTGTGGAACACGGGGAAATGACACCATGATCGATCCGGCTGATTTTGCGGAACTGCAGCAACTAGTGTGGCTCTACTCCCATGTGATCGATGATCGCCGCTTTTCCCGCGCGAACGAAGTATTCATCGAAGCCGCATCGGGTGAACGCGCCCACCGTTCCGGAAAGCTGAGGTGGGAAAAGGTCTTTCAGTCGTCTTCCGCGCCGATTACCGCGTCGGTTATGCCCGCGCCCTGCATGGAGATGCGGTAGACGTCTTCCGCCCATTCGGCGCTGTCCGGTTCGGTTGAACCCAGCAGTTTCAGGAACCCGCCGACGGACATGCTCATGAGGATCAGGGCTCCGCGGTGTGCCTGTTCGCGAGAGATGCTGCCGGCGCAGATCCTGTAGAAATAGTCGGCCACCGGCCGGTAGATATTCAGCGTGTCTTCCAGCATGGTGTTGGCGATTTCGGGAAAGGAGCGGCATTCCGCAATTGCCATCTGGAGCGATCCGAAATCGGTTTCGCCGCTGGCCTTCTGACACTGGCGAATGATGGCGAGGATGGTTTTCCCGGGGGATTCGCCTTTGTCGACAATCGCCTGGAAGCTGTTCAGCAACTCCCGCGCGCCGCGCTGAGTGGCCTCCAGGAACAAATTCTCCTTGCCGCCGATCTGGCGGTAGATGGTCATCTTGCTGATGCGGCAATTGCGGGCGATGCGATCGAGGTTGGCCGCGGCGAAGCCATGCGTGGTGAATTCATCCATGGCAGTATCGAGCAACAGATCGCGACGCCTTGCCGCTTCGGTTGCGCTTACGCGCCCCGGCCGGATGCGGGTTATTGTCGGAGATCCATCACTCATAGCTCAGGACTGACCTTAGGCGGCGTGGACAAATTTCGGGCGGGCTGGATACCTATCCGGGTTGGTCGCCCGTTACGAATTGCACGAGAAGATCGCCCATGCGGTTAAGGCTCGGCGAAACGCTATCGGGTATTCTGGTTTCTGGATGAACCAGACGAAAATATACGGGCACCAGAAGGTCAGGAGCCCCATCAGTGCCAGTTTCAGTGTCGATGCCTTCGGCGCGGTTTCGTCTATTGGCACGGCTGTCATAGATGAACTTATTTCCCAAAAGGGCGGCTATCGCAATCGAACTGCTGAAGGAAACGCACGGCGAGATTGACGCGCAGCGATGAGGTTGATTCAAGGCTGCTTTTTGGAGGCAGGCTTGAGCAGGGGCGATCTCACCGAAGCGGAATGGCGCGTTCTGAAGGACTTGTTGCCAATCGAGCCGGAGAACCGTGGCCGCGGCAGGCCGCCCGAGCAGAACCGTTCGATCATCAACGGCATTCTGTGGCGGCTCCGCTGCGGCGCTCCATGGCGCGACGTGCCGCCCAAATATGGTAGTTGGAACACCATCTATCGGCGGTTCCGGCGATGGAGTGAAGCCGGGGTCTGGGAGACGGTCGCGGTTACGCTGGCCGAGATCATGGCAGACAGCGGCCATTACAGCATCGACAGCACCACAGTTCGCGCCCATGTCTCGGCAGCGGGCGGAAAAGGGGGATTCATCGACGCGCTCTTGGCCGCTCGCGGGGCGGGTTCACCAGTAAACTTCATTGCCTGGCTGATGCACTCGGACGACCGTTCGCCTTCCATCTGACGGTCGGCGAGGCGGCAGATTGCAAAGCCTATGATGCCCTGATTGGCCTGCCAGAGCGCGCACCTGACGCTTTGCTCGCCGACAAGGGCTACGACGCAGACGCGATCCGTGCCGACCTTGCCGAACGGAAGATCGAGGCCGTCATTCCTGGCCGGTCAAACCGCCGCGTGAAAATCGAGCATGATCGGGCGCTCTATAAGCAGCGCAATCGCATCGAGCGCATGTTCGGACAGCTCAAGATCAACCGCGCTATCGCCACGTGCT
>CBHCMH010000399.1:0-2573 GCA_965974445.1 uncultured Rhizorhapis sp. | reverse complement strand
GGCGGTTTTCGCGCACTCATTGTCAGCAATGGCGAAAAATATAGGCTTGGGCGTTTACCAGATGTTAGCGGCCGCCGTGCCAATCATCGTTCCAAGTTCCGCAATCGAGGGGAAAATTGTGCGCGTCCTAGCTTTGGCATCGCAAAAAGGCGGATCCGGCAAGACTACCTTGTCCGGCCATCTGGCTGTCCAGGCACAAAATGCGGGCGCTGGCCCGGTTGTGCTGATCGACATCGACCCGCAGGGGTCCCTCGCCGACTGGTGGAACGAACGCGAGGCGGAATATCCCGCCTTTGCGCAGACCACCGTCGCGCGCCTTTCCGCCGACTTGGAAATCCTGCGGCAACAGGGCTTCAAGCTGGCGGTGATCGACACGCCGCCCGCGATCACCATGGCGATCCAGAGCGTGATTTCCGTTGCTGAACTGATCGTCGTGCCAACAAGGCCCAGCCCCCACGACCTGCGCGCTGTCGGCGCTACCGTCGACCTGTGCGAACGCGCAGGCAAGCCGCTGATCTTCGTCGTCAACGCCGCTACGCCAAAGGCCAAGATAACCTCCGAAGCCGCCGTGGCGCTGTCCCAGCATGGCACTGTCGCCCCCGTGACCCTGCACCACCGCACCGACTACGCCGCCTCGATGATCGACGGCCGCACGGTGATGGAGGTAGATCCCAACAGCCGCTCGGCCCAGGAGGTAGTCGCCCTCTGGAGCTATATCTCCGACCGCCTCGAAAAGAATTTCCGGCGCACCGTGTTCGCTACGCCGCAGATGGCGGCGAACGGGCATCTGGGCGCGCCGCGTCCGATGGGCGGCTTCGGCCGCCGCGTTGTTGGTCAGTAAGGCGAGGGAGCGAAGACATGGGTGAACCAAAGCCATTTGCCTCCCTGACGTCAGGATTGCTGGCGCGCAAGGGTGCCGCCAAGCCGGCGATGCGCCGCCAGTATATGAACAGCATGGGCAACCTTTCCATGGGCCATGAAGATCTGGGCTGGAACGATATGGGCGACGATGCTCAGGAAGAAGACATCGGGGCGGCACAGCCGCATGCGGGTCTGTCGCCAATGCCGAGCCATGTCGTCACCCCCATTGCGTCTTCGCCAGCGCCAGTCGCTTTGGTTGAACATGCCGTTGACGAACCGATAGCTGAGCTTCCGGCGGTCGTCGAACAACGCCAGATGCTGGTAGAAAAAGTCGCAAACGGGCAGTTCGAGGCGGATGAGCCCGCTGAACCCCGGAAGCGGCCTCATGCCAAGGCAAAGCCCTCCGCCATCAAGCAGCGCAATTCGAAGGCGGCCTTCACTCTCCGCCTCGATCCCGATCGCCATTTGAAGCTGCGCCTTGCCTGCGCCGTGGCCAACCGGTCGGCGCAGCAGATGGTGATCGAGGCGCTGGACGAACTTCTGGAACAATGGCCGCACGTCGAACAAATCGCGGAACAATTGCCCGCGCGCCGCGCGGCCGGACAGGCATGATGTTGGGGATATGACAATGAAACGCACCGCCTTCTTCAAATTCGCAGCATCCTCGTTCATTCTGGGCGCAACCATGGCGGGCTGCGCAAGCACCGGTTCGGGTACCCACGGCGCAGGGCGCGCGGGACAGGCGGACAAACTCGCTGCGAGCGCGGAGCTGGCTTTGGCGCAGGACGAAGGCGCGAAAGCTATATTGTCAGCGGAAGCGGCGGTCGCGGCCAGCCCCAATGATCCGCAATATCGCGCGCTTCTGGGGCAGGCCTATCTTTCCGTCGGTCGCTTCGCGTCGGCCGAGACAGCCTTCGAGGACGCCATGACCCTGGGGCAGGCCGACGGGCGCACCGTGATCGGCCTCGCGATGGTGCGGACGGCAAGCGGCCGCGGCAGCGCCGCGCGAGACCTGCTCACCCAGCATATGGATGTAGTGCCCGCGACGGATTACGGCCTCGCCATGGCGCTGGCGGGCGATACCGAGGAAGGACTGCGCGTCCTCTGGGCCGAAGCGCGCCAACCCGACGCCTCCGCCAAGACACGGCAGAATCTGGCCTATACCTTGGCGCTGGCGGGACGCTGGCGCGAAGCGAAGCTCATCGCCAGCCAGGATATCTCTCCTGCTGAGGCGGGCAAACGCGTCGCCGAATGGGCCGTCCTCGCCCGCCCCGGCGCGAAAGCGCAACAGGTGGCGCAACTCATGGGCGTGACGCCGCAGGCCGACCCCGGCCAGCCGGTCGCGCTAGCTCTCAACGCAGCGCCCGCGCCGGTTGAGATGGCGGCGGCGCCCGAACTGGTTCCGCCAACCTATCAGGCCGCTCCCACCCCGATCGAAGATTTTGCCGACGCCGCGCCGGTGGCAGAACCCGTCCGGCCTGCCTTCGCGATGATCCAGCCCATACCGGCATCCGCTGTGGCGACACCCACGCCAAAGGCCGCGGTTCGTCCGGGCGCATCCGGCGGCTATGTCGTTCAGCTTGGCGCATTCAGCAGCGCGGAGGGCGCGGACCGCGCGTGGCGCAAGATCAGCAACCAGTATCAGAATGTCCGCAATCTCAGCCAGATCGCCAACAAGGCCCCGGCCTGCCGAACAGGTGACGGCGACAACA
>CBHCMH010000398.1:0-2583 GCA_965974445.1 uncultured Rhizorhapis sp. | reverse complement strand
GCGGGCGTTCGCGCGCATAGGCCCTCCATCACGATCAGGCGCCGACGCGATCACTGGCGTCTAGGAAGCGGGCTGGCAGCGCGCCCGTCAGTTCTCCATTTTCCTGCGCGAGTACACCATTGATAAAGGTGTAGCGAAAACCGCCTGCAGGCCGCCGGAAGCGGGGCAGATCACCCGGAATGTCGCGGACCTTCTTTTCCGGAGCCCAGTGAAGTTTGCTCAGATCGAACACCGCGATGTCGGCGTGGGCACCGACCCTCAGTGCGCCGCGGTCCGTGAGACCCAAAAGGTCGGCCTGGTCCTTGGTCATCTTGCGAACGGCGGTTTCCAGGGTCATGTCGCCGCGATCGCGTACATGGCGGGTGAGCACCAGCGTGACATCGCCCGCGCCGTCGAAGCTGCCGATGTGCGCACCGGCGTCGCTGCCGCTGATAAGGCTGACCTCGGACGTCAGCAGTTCGCCGACCTTCGCCGCATCGGTGTTGGTGAACGGATAGACGAACTCCGCCTTGAGGTCGTTCTCCAGCACCCAATCGGCCAGCTGGTCGGAGGGATGGCCGGGCCGCAGGTCGAGCACGAAATCGAATGTCAGGGCAAGATACTTCTCATACTCCGGTTTGCCGACCTGCGTGATGCGGAACAGGCGTTCCACCCCGCCGGCGGGGAACCCGTCCTTGACCGAATCCCAGTCGGCACGGGCACGCGCACGCCATTCCGGATTGGCGAGACGGCGCTTCTTTTCCTCGTCCGACATGTCCGGCTGGACCAGCTCGTTCCACGCCGAGACATAAATGAAGTTGAAGCACTGGTGGAAATTGATGCCCAGCTCGATCGAGCGAGGCGAAGCCAGATAGTAAAAGTTCCCGCCATCAGCCTGAATGTCTTTGCCGATGCTGACAAGCCGCGGGCCATATTCCGCATTGTCCGGACGATCGTAAATGGCATTCGAAATGACTGGGACCCCGCCATGGCGCGCCGAATAGCGGCCCATCTCGCGCAAGTCCTTTTCCTGCTGAACCAGATCCCCGACATCGGGAATGATCTGGACGATACCGCCGGTCTCGGCGCTCACATCGAACAGCGCCTCGAACTCCGCTTCATCGCTATGAAAACTGGGGACCAGATCGCCAGCCGGGCTGCGGTCGAAACGGGAGGTGGAAACACCGAACGCCCCCGCTTCCATCGCGGCAGAGTAAGCCAGGGCGATCCGCGACGTTTCATCGGCTGTGGAAGGACGCTTCCAGGCCTCGTCACCAATTTCATAAACACGCAGCAGCGAGTGACTGACCAGCGAGACGATGTTGACGCCCCATTTGCGCGCCTTCATCTCCCTCGCATATTCGGGGTAGGTTTCCCAGGTCCAGGGCACTTCGGACCGGAATACGTCACGGGGAAGGTCCTCGATATAGCTGAACAGGCTGACCAGGCTATCGACATTGTTCTTGCGCACCGGCGCCAGGCTCAGGCCGCAGTTCCCGATCAGGATCGTGCTGACACCATGCTGCACGATCGGATCGCACGAGGGGTCCCAGAACAACGCGGCGTCATAGTGGGTATGCGTGTCGATGAACCCTGGCGTAACATAGCAGCCCTGCGCATCGTAAACGGTGTCCGAACCGGGAACAAGATTGGCCCCAATCTCGACGATCCGGCCATCGGCAATCCGGACGTCTGCCACATGGGCAGGCGCACCAGTGCCATCAACGACAGACCCGCCCTTGATTAATATGTTACCGCTAACACCAGACACAATTCAGCTCCTTGATTAATCGCAGCCTAGCCGTTGTAAAAACCATTCAATGCCAGAACCGCAAAACGTCTCAGCGGACCATCCATGATCGCAAGCTTCAATCACAATCGCGTCGGCACCCCGGTTTCACTCCAGAAAGTTCGCCGGTGGCCCAAAGGTGCCTCTTTCGATTGCAGCGGGTAGTCCGGATGGCCGTGCCGCCCCGTTCGATTATGAAGCTAAACTGAATTTTTAAGAGCCTGTATACGCGATTCTGTATTCGTATGTTGCTAAAATTGCAATTCAAAAATACACCAGATCGATAAATGGGCCTTAATGCATAAGGAAGTGCGCGCCAGAGCTATCCGGGTGACCGGCAGGCAATTCAGCGGGAGAGCACCAAAAATGGACGCCCGATATACACGAATATCGCCAGAACCCGGCGTAGAGACGAAGATGATTCCCGCAATGCCCTCCCGGCAAAGCGCACGATGACGGCGCATTCGAATGTGGCGGCAGTCAAGGGGGGTGTGGTGGATGCCCACGTCCACCTTTGGGACCCTGCCCGCCTTTCCTATATCTGGGAGGCGTCGCTGCCGAGCCTCGCCAGGCCATGCCTTCCGGTCGATTACGACGCCGCCAACGGTGACTTTGCGGTATCTGCGATGGTTTTCGTCGAATGCACCGCACGCATGGGTCAATTCGAACAGGAAGTGCGGTTCATCGAGGAACTGGCGACTCGTGAACCCCGGATCGGGGCCATCGTCATGCAGGCCAGCGTCGAGGATGGCGACAAGGTCGGCGCGTTCCTGGATCATATGATCGAGACAACCCTGCTGCTGCGCGGGGTGCGC
>CBHCMH010000397.1:0-2584 GCA_965974445.1 uncultured Rhizorhapis sp. | reverse complement strand
TAGAAATAGCCGATCCAGCCCGTCGCCCACAGCACCGATTTGCGCGCTTCCTTTGCATTGGGAACGGTAATGAAGCGCATCAAAATGTGGGGAAGGCCCGCGGTCCCGAACATGAGAGCCATGCCGAACGAAATGGCCGAGACAGGGTCCTTGATGAAATTCCCGGGGCCCATGATCGAAGCGCCGCGCTCGCTTGCTTCGGCGGGAGACGCGCCCGCCGCCGATGCGAGATCCGATTTCACCTCGACCGCTCGCGCGAACAGCGCATCGGGCGAGAAGCCGAAGCTGGCAAGGACCACGAAGGCCATCAACGTCGCGCAGCCAAGCAACAGCACCGCCTTGACGATCTGCACCCATGTCGTGGCGATCATCCCGCCGAATACGACATAAAGGGTCATCAGGACGCCCACGATCACCACGGCGAGTTCATAGGGCAGTCCGAACAACAATTTTATCAGCTGCCCCGCGCCGACCATCTGGGCGATCAGGTAAAACAGCACCACCGAAAGTGTGCTGAATGCCGCGAACAATCGTACAGGGGTCTGACCGAAGCGGAATGAGGCGACATCGGCGAACGTATACCGCCCGAGATTGCGGAAACGCTCGGCCAGCAGGAACAATATGATCGGCCAGCCCACCAGAAAGCCGGTGGAATAAATCAGACCGTCATAGCCATCGGCGTAGATCTGAGCCGAAATCCCTAGAAAGGAGGCGGCGGACATATAGTCTCCGGCGATGGCCAGGCCGTTTTGAAAGCCGGTGATCCCGCCGCCCGCAGCGTAGAAATCGGACGTGGTCTTGGTCCGCCTGGCGGCCCACCGCGTAATGGCCAATGTGACCAGGACGAAGGCGCCGAAAACAGCGATCGCCACCCAATTAGTCGGTTGCTGGGCCGCCGGTCCCGTCAGGGCATCTGCGGCGGCAGGGTTGGGGAGCGTCAGGGCGAACAGTGTCGCGGCGGCGGCAAAAACACGATGCACGGCAATCACAGGCGAGCTTCCTCCACCAGGTCACGGGTCAGTTGATCGAAATGCCGGTTGGCGCGCCGCACATAAACGCCGGTAAGAATAATCCCGACGATGATGACCCCAAGGCCCATCGGTATGCCAATTGTCATTGTCCCCCCTGCTACCGGTTGGGCCAGGAACTCGGGATTAAAGGCGATCAGAAGGATGTAGCCAAAATAAATAACCAGCATAGCGACCGTCAGCGTCCAGGCGAACCTCGCCCGTTCACGGACCAGTTGCTGATATTTTGGCGAGGAGGCCAGGGAAAGAAGCGGACGAAATTCTGGTTCATCGCCTGAGGCCGTCATCGTCCAAATCCCCCCAACTTTCCAACCAAGGATGATATCCGGGTCTGATGCGCCCGGCCATCCGCTTAATGCCGTTTCCGCTACTATTCCGCAATAGCACATGTCTGAGAAATAACTTTCCCGCCCGATGAGGCCTGGAGGCGGCGCCCTTGAGGCAAACAAAGCTGCGGTTGACCCATGGGATTCGGCAATATCCGCTCTTTCAACCAGCCAGATTGGAATCATACGCCGGGCAGAGAGCATAGCGTCGGTCATGCAAAAAGTTACCAATGCAGAGGAGTGGAACTGCTTTATGCGCCCGACAATGAAAATTCTCGCCACCGCCGCAGTGGCGGCGTCCGCCATTATGGCGACCGCCGCGCAGGCGCACGGTATCTGGTTCGCGCAGCGCGGCAAGCAGTTGGCCATGGTCTATGGCGTGGGATCTGACGACCTGGACATGGTAAAGCGGCTGCCGAAGGTCAAATCGGTTCAGGGCTATGACGCTGAGTGGGTGCCTGTCGCTGCAACCCTACAGCCCGCCGGCATTGTTCCCATCGTTGATAGCGAGGCGCCAATAACCGCGGTCGCCGCGGTTCTCGACAACGGGGTCTGGAGCAAGGACAAGTCTGGCGACTGGCACCAAATGGGGCGCGATCAGATGCCCGATGCGGTCGTCAGCGAGCGCACGATCAAATATGCAGTTCACCTCCTCGGCATTTCAGAGCGGCCTGAGGGTTTCAGCGGTACGCTGGACGCCAAGGTCCCAGTCATGGCCGACCAGCGCTTGCAAATCGTCCCGGCCGACGGCCAGATTCCCGGTGACAAGGGCAAACCCCTCGCCATCAAGGTGCTATATGAGGGCAAACCCATTCAGGGCGTCAAAATCCACACCGATTTCGTCAACGATCCGGATCAGGAACCGTTGATGACCGATGCCAACGGCATGGCGACCTTCCCTGTCCGTAATCAGGGGCTGAACGTCATTGGCGCCACCTATGTCGGGGCGAGCGATCAGCCGGCGGTCTATGAAAAGACCGAGCATTTCGCGACGCTATCCTTCGTTCTGCCGCACCTGCCCGAATAGGGAGAGATCGCGATGAATTTCCGTACAGCTCTAGCCGCCTTCGCTCTTCTGGCCGCACCCTTGGCTGCGGGCGGCGCGGCCCACGCCCATGGCAGCACTAAGCCGCAGCATGGCGGCATCGTGCAAATAACCGGGGAAACCATGTTCGAACTGGTGAACAAGCCGGCCGGCGTGGAACTTTACATCAGCGAACACGGCGAGGA
>CBHCMH010000396.1:0-2584 GCA_965974445.1 uncultured Rhizorhapis sp. | reverse complement strand
GCTGCAACGGCGATGTTGTCGGCGATCGCCCGGCGGTCAATGATCACGCGCCGGCTCGCTATGCTGTCGAAGAGGGTGGCCATGGAGGAATGATGATCCGATCCGATTATATGTCTCTATGAAAATTCGTCGCCCAACAGCCTTCGACGGGCTCAAGGTGAGGCTTATCTAGGGATTAACGTCATCCACCGCCAGTTGCTTGAGCCGATAAATGGCGTCCAATGCCTCTCTGGGACTGAGCGCGTCGGCGTCGATTGCGTGGAGGGCATCGCGCAAGGCGTCCTTTTTCTCCTCCTTGATGTCCGCCATGGCGGCGAACAGAGGCAGGTCGTCCAGTCCCACCGCAATGCCGCCGGTCTTCGCCTTGCCTTCCTCCAGCCGCGCCAGCACATCCTTTGCCCGCGCCAGCACGGCGGCGGGAAGTCCCGCCAGCCGGGCGACCGCCAGTCCATAGCTGCGATCGGCCGGGCCCCGGGCCAGTTCATGCAGCAGCACCAGATCGCCCTTCCACTCGCGCGCGCGGACATGGTGGAGCGACAGCGCATCGAGCTTTTCGGCCAGCCGTGTCAGTTCATGATAGTGCGTCGCGAACAGGCACCGGCAGCGGTTGGTTTCGTGCACTGCCTCCACCACGGCCCAGGCGAGGGCCAGGCCGTCATAAGTCGATGTGCCGCGCCCCACCTCGTCCAGAATGACGAAGCTGCGTTCCGTCGCCTGACTGAGGATTGCGGCGGTTTCCACCATTTCGACCATGAAGGTGGACCGCCCGCGCGCCAGATTGTCCGACGCGCCCACCCGGCTGAACAGCCGGTCGACAAGGCTCAATCGCGCCGATGCCGCCGGAACGAAGCTGCCCGCTTGCGCCAGGAGGACGATCAGCGCATTTTGCCGCAGGAATGTGGACTTGCCGCCCATGTTCGGCCCGGTCACCAGCCAGAGGCGGCTTTTTTCTTCCAGCCGGCAGTCATTGGCGACGAAAGGCTGCCCATCTTTCGCCAGCGCCGCTTCCACCACGGGATGCCGCCCGCCCTGAATATCGAGGCAAAGGCTATCCTCGAAATGCGGGCGGCACCATCCGCCCTCCGCTGCCCTTTCGGCCAGCGCCGCGCACACGTCTATCCGCGCGAGGGCATCGGCGGCGCGCGAGATTTCGGCCTTGCGCGCCAGTACGGCCTCGATCAGCTCTTCCAGATGCGCGGCTTCGGCGGCCATCGCATGGCTGCCGGCCTGCGCTACGCGCAGCGCCTCTTCATGCAGGTCGGGCGAATTGAACCGCACCACGCCCGCCAGCGTCTGCCGATGGGTAAAGCCGCTGCCCTCGGCCATCAGGGCGTCGCCATGGCGAGCGGGCACTTCGACATGATAGCCGAGCACGGCATTGTGCCGGATTTTCAAGGCCGTGATGCCGGTCTGCCCCCGATATTTTGCCTCCAGCGCCGCAATCGCCCGCCGTCCATCGCCCGCCATGCGCCGCAAATCGTCCAGTGCGGCGTCATAGCCATCGGCGATATAGCCCCCTTGCGCTGTTTCGGTCGGCGGGCTGGGCACCAGCGCGCGCGACAGCAGATCGACCAGCGCGCCATGGCCATCGAGCAGGGGAAGCAATCGCGCCAGCAATTCCGGTACCTCCGCCAGCCGTCCGAGCCGCTCCCGCAGCATCCGCGCTTCATTCAGGCCATCGCGCAACTGTCCCAGATCGCGCGGACTGCCCCGCCCGATGGCGATACGTCCGAGCGCCCTGCCGATATCCGGCAGCGCTTTCAATGCGCCTCGCACATAGTCGCGCATGTTGCTGTCGTCGTGGAACCATTCGACGAGCGCCAGGCGCTGCTCGATCGCTGCCCGGTCCATCAGCGGCGCGGAGATGTCCGACCCGAGCAGCCGCGCGCCTGCCCCCGTCACCGTCCTGTCGATGCTGCCGAGCAGGCTTCCGGCACGGACGCCCGCCATTGTCTGCGTGATTTCCAGACTTTCGCGCGTTGCCGCATCGATCATCAGATGCATGCCCGAATGCCGCTGGATCGGCGGCTGCAGGAAGGGGAGCTTCCCCTTGCCCGCATGATCGAGATAGGAGAGCAGCCCGCCCATCGCGGCGAGTTCAGCCCGGGAAAACTGGCCAAATCCGTCCAGCGTCGCAACGCCGAACAGTTTCTTCATCCGCGCTTCGGCCCGGCTGCTGTCGAACGCTTCGCGCCCGAAGGCGTGGGTGTCCGGCAGGTCAAGGATTAGATCGTCCGCCACGACGATTTCCGACGCGCGCAACCGTGCCAGCTCTGCCTGCAGCACGCCTTCCTCGACGGCCATCGCCTCGAACCGTCCGGTTGAAATATCCGCCGCCGCCAGCGCGAGTTTTCCGCCCGCCCCGCCGATCGCGACCAGCATGTTGTCGCTGCGCGAGTCGAGCAGGCTATCCTCTGTCAATGTGCCTGCGGTCACGAAACGCACGATGGCCCGCCCCACCAGCGCCTTGCCGCCGCGCGACTTTGCCTGCGCGGGCGTCTCGGTCTGCTCGGCTATGGCGACCCGGTGTCCGGCCCGGATAAGGCGAGCGAGGTAGTTTTCCGCTGCATGCACCGGCACGCCG
>CBHCMH010000395.1:0-2587 GCA_965974445.1 uncultured Rhizorhapis sp. | reverse complement strand
TTCGGCATTGCGCGAAACTGCCGGCAATGAACCAGAGGCCCGGCTGCGCAGTGCGGGTGAACATGTTTCGCAGCTCCTCTTCATCGCCGAATCCCCAGATGGGGCCAATCCGATCAGCAATCTCTTCGCCAAACAATTTGCGAACCAAGTGTTCTTGGACCTTGTAGCCGGTCGCCAACACGATCAGATCGGCGGCGATCGTCTCGCCGCGATGCATCCGCGCCCCTTCCGCAACGAACTCCGCGATATCGGAGAATTGCACCAGTCTTACTTTACCCTCCACGATCAGGTCGGAACAGCCAACATTGAAGTAGTAGCCACCGCCACGAGTGAGATATTTGAACTGCCACCCCGATCCGTCATCCCCGAAATCAAGCTTGAACCCGACGCCCTCCAGCTTGTCGAGAAGCTCCCGGTCCAGACGCTTCGCTTGTTCAGTAAAGCGGATATGGCTCTTCCTCATCAACGAAAACGGCATTGATGTCGTGATTAGATCGCAATCCTCTAAAGGAGGTCCTTCATCGTATAAGGCGTAGGGAAGTTGTGCGCTTGGCTCAATATTGACGATCAGCGTTGGGCTGCGCTGCACGAGAGTGACCTCTGCTCCGCTAGAATGCAGGTCCTGCGCAATATCGTGCCCGCTGTTGCCGGTGCCGATGACGATCGCGTCTTTCCCTGTCCATGCCTTGCCGTCATCGTATTGACTGGAGTGCAACACCTTCCCTTTGAAATTCTGTAAGGTCGGGATATCTGGAAGACTCGGAATGCCGCTCACGCCCGTCGCCATCACGATATGTCGGGGGCGCATCTCCCGTTTGGTTCCATCTGCCTGACGCAGCGTGACGGACCAGTGCTTCTCCCTTTGGTCGTACTTGCCGCCCAGGAGTTCGGTAGCGGTCCAGTAGTTGAGCTCCATGCTTTCGACATAGGCCTCGAACCACCCGGCAAGCTTGTCCTTGGGGATGTAGGTCGGCCAGCTCGGCGGAAAGGGCATATAGGGCAGGTGGTTGACCTGCACCTGGTTGTGCAGGGTGAGGGCGTGATAACGCTTGCGCCAGTTGTCGCCGATACGGGGTTCGCGGTCCACGATCAGCGTATCGACCTGCAATTGCGTCAGCCGCGCGGCCGTCGAAAGCCCAGCCTGGCCGCCGCCGACCACAAGCACGGCCGGATCCCGGTCGAGATATGCAACAGCGGACTTCCTGCGGTCGAGCCAGTTCGGGCCCCGAAAATCGCGCGAGTAGGACTCGCCTCGTGGTCGCAGTGTGCCGACCCGCTCCTCGAATCCTTTCAGTTCGTCGAGGGCCGTGAGAAGGGTCCACGCCTTGAGCCTGTGGTCGTCGTAGGCATCCGGCGTGAGCCGCAGCACTCCGATGCCTTTGCCTTGTGTGGTTTCAAACCTGAAGATGATTTCTATCGCGTGGGTCCCGGCGCGTGTTACCCAGCGGGGCGCCGTCCTGTCGGGATCCGTCCTGAATTCACTCGGCTGGACCCGGCCCGCATGTACTCTCAGTTGGTGGCAAATCGTCTCCAAGCCGGAGAACGTGCTGATGCGCCACGTCAGCGCCACGACGTCGCGCCAGTAGCTGTCCCGATGAAACAGTCGCCCGAGCAGGTCGCCAGGCTGCGCGAGTGCCCCTTCAAATTGGGCAAGCCAGCGGCCCGCATCGGTCGCGATCGGTTGGGTATCAGCCAGCATTCGCGCGCCTCTATCGGCGAGCCTCCGAGAATGGATACACTATCGGCGAACGGAGCACCACGATAGGTCTGCTCTTAAGCTTCTATCTTAGCCGATCAAACTCGATCGGTTGAATGACCGCTCAGGGATCATTACCGCAAGTTAACGGAGTTCGTCGAGCAGTGCTTTGGCGTCTTTCAGGTCGGCGGTATCGAAGCCCTCTATGAACCAGCCGTGGATCGGGGTCAGCAGATCGCGGGCCTGGGCGTGCTTGCCCTGATCGCGGCACAGCCGGGCAAGGCTGGTCGCGGCGCGCAGCTCCAGGGATTTCGCCTCTTGGCCCTGGGCGGTGTCGATGGCCTGCTGCAACCACGCTGCCGCTTCGGCATTCTTGCCAATCTTCGCCAGGATCACTCCTCGCAGCCGATAGAGCTCCGCTTGATAATGGCGCTCGCCGGTGGCCGCGGCGGTTTCGCCCGCCCGATCCAGTGCCGCGAGCGCATCCTGGAGCTGACCGGCCGCAACGTGGGCCTCCGCGATAAAGCCAAGCCACTGGGTATCGAACAAGCGGCAACCGGTCCCATTCCAGGCGGCCAAGCCACTGCGAAGCTGCGCGATGCCCTCGATCTGCTGCCCGAGGCCGACGAGGGCAAAGCCGCGGCAGATGATGGCCTCCGCGAGCCACTGCGGCAGGGGATGATTGCCGGCGAGATCGATGGTCGCTTCAGCTCGACTGAGAGCCGCATCAAATTCGCGTCGGAAGCTGTGCAGAACCGCCGCAAAGTTCTGCGCGAAGCCGAGGCTGTTGGCGTGGGCGAGGCGTTGGCCCAGGGCGAGGCCGCTGTCGACCCTCTCCAAGGCGCGATCCGGGAACCCGAGAAACCACAGGACCCATGCCGAATACAACCG
>CBHCMH010000394.1:0-2598 GCA_965974445.1 uncultured Rhizorhapis sp. | reverse complement strand
TTCCCGGCGGTCGATCCGGATGAGCGAATCCGCCGTGTCGACCAGCACCTCGCTGCTCTACGTGCCGAGCGCCACCTTCGGCGGAGTGGAAATTGCGGGCGTGGTCCGGGCCACCGACCCCTATCTGGACGCCGCCGCGCGCATGACCGGCAATCAGCTGGGCAGCGCGGCTGTTCGCGCGCAATGGCTCACTGACATCGAAACAGCGGTCAACGACACGGAAAATGGCGTCGGACAGCTCATGACCACGATGTTCGCGTCTGCCGAAACGCTGGCGGCCAATCCCACCAGCGAAACGCTGAATGCCAATTTCCTGTTCAATGTCGAGCAGGTCGTGGCGGCGTTCCAGCAATCGGCGAACGACCTTCAGTCCGTGTCCGAAGGTATCGGATCGGCCGCCGTGATAAGCGTGTCGACCATAAACGACACGCTGGCGGAACTCGCGCGCGTCAATGACGGACTGCGCCGGGTATCGCCGGGAACGACGGCCGAGGCGCAGTTGCTGGACGGGCGGGACGCCGCGCTCTCGACATTGAGCAAGCAGCTCGACGTCAGCATCGCTTTCGGCGCGAACGGCACCGTGACCATTCAACATGCGGGCAACACGATTGTGGAAAACGGCTCAGCCAGCAGCTTTGCCGTGACCCAGAATGCCGATGGCACCCTGTCCCTGACGCTGGACGGCGTGGCGGCAGCCGCCCCCAGCGGCGGCACGCTCGGAGGTCTTTTCAGCAGCGCCAGCATCACCAGCAGCCGCATAGCCAGCGTCGATAGCCTAGCCGTACAGTTTGCCCAGGATATGAACAGCTGGCATCAGGCCGGATTCACGCGGGCAGGCGCGGCAGGCGGCGCACTCCTGTCCGTGGGGACAACGGCAGCGTCGCTCCAGCTGCTGATTACCAGCAGCGCCGACCTCGCCACCGCCTCGGCGGATGGCACAGCCAATGGCAATCTCCTCACCATCGGATCGATTCGCGGCAGTGGCGGCGTCGAACAGGGCTGGACCCAGCTTGTCAGCACGCATGCGACACTGCTGACCTCCACACTGACGGAGGCGAAAGCCGCCAATGCGCGGGACCAGCAGGCCCGCGCCGCAAGGGAATCCGTTTCCGGCGTCGATCTCGACCTGGAGGCCGCGGAACTTCTGCGCATGCAGCAAGCCTATTCGGGCGCGGCAAAGGTCATTCAGCTCGCTCGCGAAACCTTCCAGTCCATCCTCGAAATCATTTAAGGATCACGCCTCATGGTCGCCATCAGCCGCCAGACCGTCGCCGATGAAATCCGGCGTCAGCAAGCGATGACGCAGGAAATCGCCAAGGCGCAAATCGCCGTCTCGACCGGCAAGAAGCTCAGTGCGCCTTCGGACGATGTCCACGCTTGGGTGGAAATTTCCGAGATCGGGAAGCTGCAGGCGAGCTATGCGGCATGGACAGGCAATGTCGGCTATGGCGAAAGCCGCGCCGAAAAGGCGCAGACCAACCTCGAACAGATCAACACTCTGATGACCCGGGCGAAGGAGTTGCTGGTGCAGGGCGTCTCGACCGCCGCTGGCGAGACCGGCCGGGCAGCCATCGTCGCGGAACTCGGGTCCATCCGCGAAACCCTTTCCGAGCTTCTCAATGAAACGGATTACCAGGGCATCCCGGTATATGATGACACCACCACGATCAAGATTCCGGTCGGGCGCGGCATCCAGATGGAGGCCGTGGGAACGCGTCAGTCCGTGTCAGAGGGCATTGATGTAGACGGCGTGGCGATGTCGCTGGACGACATTCTGGCAAACGCCATCACAGCCGTCGAAACGGGCGACGAAAGCGCGCGAACCACCGCCCTGGCCGGGATTGAAACCGGCCTTGACCATGTTATCGGAGAACAGGCAAAACAGGGCATCCGGTCCGAACGGCTGTCCGCCATGGCGGAAAGGGTGGCCGACATCGCCCTGACCTTGCAGGAACGGCGCTCCGGTCTTGAAGACACCGAACTCACCGAGACCATATCCAGGATGCAGCAGAAGCTGCTGACGCTTGAGGCGGCGCAGGCGGCCTTCGCCCGGATCAACCAGCAGTCGCTGTTCGATCTGTTGCGCTGACACGAGACGTCGGTCGAGAGGGTAATGAATCATGGTTGAAACATCGATTTCCGTTCGTCCCGAGCGAAGTCGAGGGACATGGGGCTTGGTGCAGCGTGTCTCGACTTCGCTCGACACGAACGGGGTAGTTCAATCAAAAATCAGGGTCTAACCCGCCTCCCTCAGCATCTTTTAAACATTGCCCCTCCCCTGCCGTTCTTCCGCCTGTAGGTCCGCCTTCATGCCGGACCGGGACCAAGTGACGCAGCGCGGGGATCATCATGTTTGCAGGTATCGGTGTAGTCGTCCTTCTCGTCATGGTATTTGGCGGGTTCATCATCACCGGCGGCGACATCGGTCCGGTGCTCCACGCCCTGCCCCACGAAATGATGATCATCGGCGGCGCGGCCATCGGCGCGCTCATCATCGGCAACAGCGGCGCTGACCTGAAAGCATTGCTGGGCGGCGTCAAAAAGGTGTTCTCCGGCCCCAAATACAAGAAGCAGGACTTCCTCGACTGCATTTTCCTT
>CBHCMH010000393.1:0-2604 GCA_965974445.1 uncultured Rhizorhapis sp. | reverse complement strand
CGAATCCTTCGTGAGCAGCTTGCCCGACGCACGCCCGGCATCGATCAGGGCCTTCACCTCACCATGCTGGCCGTTCTGGGCCGCCAATGCGGCATAGGCGTGATAGTCGCGCTCGCTCGCCAACGCGCCGCTCGCCGAAAGCAGGCGATAGAGATCCAGCTTCATCGCGGGCGTAAGCACCGGATTGTCCAGATAATTGCTGACCGCGCTCCGCCAATTCCCCGGTGAGGGATAACTGGCCAGCTTCTGCGCGTACCAGCCCGCCATTCCCGGCCAGTCCTTCTGCTGATAGGTGATGGCCGCTGCCCGATCATACCATGCGGGATCAATTGTGCCGCCAAGCGTCCGCTGCTGCGCCATCGCCTCGGTCAGCAGCGCCGTGCCCTCCGGCAATTTGCCCACCCGGATGTTGGCGTCCGCCAGCAGCAGCAGCAACCTGGGATCCTGGAAACCAAGCTGCCGCGCGTAGGACAGCTGGGCGATGCTGTCCGCCCATTGGTTGAGCGTATAGCTGAGATAACCGGCCAGGAAACGCAGGTAAGGAAGCTCGGCTGGGGGTGCGCCCTCGCTATCCAGCATGGCCGTTACCGCCCGGCGCTGGGCCTGCAGGTCGGCGCGCTTGACCGCAAGCTGCATCGCCAGCGCGGAAGCCGCATATTTTTCTGCCGGACTGGCCGCCATCCCATTGAGCGATCCAATCTGCATAGTGGCGCCGGCCAGGTCGCCCAGATCTAGCGCCGCCTGCGCGCTGCGCGCCGCCGCGCGGAAATCCTTGCTCAGCTCATAGGCGGGGGCCTTCACCTTGGCCTCAGCGCCGATGGAAACCGTCACCGCCAGACACGCCCCAAGGATCATCGCCCCATGCCCTTGGGCGAGCCTCGCAAGAATTTTCATCGATAACTCTCCCAAAAAAAATCTGTCCGCCGGAGTCGAAAAGAGAGCGAAAAATATCCTCCGCTCCCATGCCTATCAGGGAGTGTTGCGAAATTCCGGTTTTCGTCACCCCGGCGAAAGCCGGGGTCCAGGGCCACGCAAAACTGCGCTTGCGACCCTGGATTCCGGCATTCGCCGGAATGACGTTTTAATTTCGCAACGACCCCTATGAGTGACCCGGATCAGCCCTGCTGCTTGCTCAGCCAGAGTATCCAGAAATTGGCGATGTCCTTCCGCGATCCTGCGGCAACCTGATCAAATGCGGCCTTGGCGCCGGCGGCATCGCCGGACTTGGCCAGCGCGATGCCAAGGCGCGTGTTGATTTCATTGGCATCGACCGATCCCTTCTGCAGCGCCAGCCGGTAGAGCGCCGCCGCCTTGGCATAATCGCCATAGCCAAGATAAGCGTCCGCCGTAGAGGATGCGATCTTGCCGTTGGCGGCCTTGGCGGCATCCTTCTCCCCGGAAGGAAGCGAAGCCTTGTCGGCCGCGATTCGACTGCTGGCGATCTGATAGACTTCGGACAGCTTCGACGCGCCAATCTTGCCCTTGCTGCGGCCCTCGTCGATAACCGCCTTGGCCTCACCGGGAAGACCGCTGCTCACCGCCGCTTCGGCATATTCCGAATAGTCATATTCGCTTTCCAGCGCGCCGGTGGTGCGCATCAGGCGCATGAGGTCCAGATTTTCCGCCTTGGTCAACGCGCGATGGGTATCCTGGTATCCGCGTAGCAGGCTGCGCCAGTTCCTGGCGTTGGGATCGGCCTCTACCGAATACATCGCCCATTCGCTGGCCTGCGGCAGGCCCGCCAAATAGGCAAGCTGGAACCCGCGCTCATACCAGCCGGCGGGCACCGCCTTGCCTTCACCCTTTTCAATATCGACGCCATGCTTCAGGTGCGGCAGACCGGCCTGCACCGCGGCCTTGCCCGCCGGGGTCAACTGGTTGCCCTTGGCGTCGGCAACCCCCTTCTTGAAATAGGCCTCGGCCAGCAGCACGTGCGGCGTGCTGCCCGGATACCCCGCGCCGATCGCCTTTTCCAGATGCGCGATCCCCGCGTCTGCATCGTTGGCTTTCAGGGCAAAATCACCAGCGAAGAAATGATATTTGCCGACTTCCGAAGCGGGCGTGGCGCCGCTGGCCAGCATGCCCTCAATCCCCTTGCGCTGCACCGCCGCATCGCCGAGGCCAAGACCCAATTGCAGGCGCAGCAGGTTCAGCGTGTAAACATCGTCAGGCGTCTTGGCCGTGGATTCAGCGGCTGTCAGCTTTGTCTGGGCCGTCGCGAAATCCTTTGCCGTAATGGCCTTTTGCATTTCGCTGGCGGGAGCCATGAATTCCTTGCTGAGATTCTGTTTCGGGGCCTTTTCCTTCTTGGCGGCCTCCGCGGGCGACACGCCGACCACGGCGCCACCACCGACCGCAAGCATTAGGCCCAAGGCCATGGTTGAAACGAAACGCATAAACTAACCCTCCATAGACATCCTGCACATCTCGGGGGCCTCCCTAATTGGAGCCTTCTTCCCGCACAAGACCAATGCTCGGTCCGGTTGCTAGACAATCGCGACTGAATACCGGTTGAACGTGTTTACCGCACCCTTTGACCAAGGGCGGCGCTTGGGCTAGGCGGCGCTGATGCTCGCTCTGCTCTCCCCCGCCAAATCGCTCGAC
>CBHCMH010000392.1:0-2609 GCA_965974445.1 uncultured Rhizorhapis sp. | reverse complement strand
GCCCGACGCCCAGACCGAATCCGCGATCCCCCCCGCCGCCCGCTGCCACAGGCCCAGCAGAAGGTCGCGCGGACGCGGCCACTGATATTTCGGCATTTCCATCAGGAAACCGCTGCTTTTGCCCTTCGTCACGCTCCGCCGCAGCACCAGCGCCGTCAGCAGCGCGCCGACGATGCCGCTGACATAAAGGATGAAGAGCACCAGCCCCTGCAGGCCGATCCCGCCCGCCAGCGTGCGATTGGGAATGAAGGCGGCGATAATCACCGCATAGACCGGCAGCCGCGCCGAACAGGTCATCAGCGGCGCAATCAATATGGTGGTCAGGCGGTCCTTGTGATCGCTGATCGTGCGCGTCGCCATGATGCCGGGAATGGCGCAGGCGAAGGAGGACAGGAGCGGAATGAAGGCCCGCCCCGACAGGCCCACCCGCGCCATCAGGCCATCCATCAGGAAGGCGGCGCGAACCATATAGCCCGTCGCTTCCAGCATCAGGATAAAGAAGAAGAGGATAAGGATCTGCGGCAGGAAGACGACCACCGATCCCACGCCATTGATGACGCCATCCACCAGGAAGGATTGGAGGATGCCTTCGGGAACCGCGCTCACCACGAAGTCCGCCGCGGCGGCGGCCAGCCCCTCGATAAAGGCGACGGGCGCTTCGGACCAGGAAAACACCGCCTGAAACATCACGAATAGGAGGACGGCCAGGATGACCGGCCCGGCAAGGGGGTGCAGCACCACGGCATCGACCGCGCCGGTCAGGCGGCGGGTGGGTGTTTCGGAGCGAATGGCATTCCTGGCGATGCGGCGCGCGCGCGCCTGCACATCGGAAAAACTGCCGGCCGGGACGGGCGCGGCCTGACGCCCTGCGCCGTCGCTGATCGCCGCCGCCATCTGCCCGCGCAGATCGTCCAGCCCGCGCTTGCGCACCGCCACGGTCGGGATCACCGGCACGCCCAGATCGCGCGAGAGCGCTTCGGGATCCAGTTCCAGCCCGTCGCGAAGCGCCAGATCGACCATGTTGAGCGCCACGACCACCGGCAGATCGAGCGCGATCAGCTCCAGCGCGAAACGCAGATGGTTGTCCAGATTGGCCGCGTCCAGCACGATGACCAGCGCATCGGGCTTCCGCTCGCCCGCCTGCAGGCCCATCACCACGTCTCGCGTCACCTGTTCGTCAGGACTTGCGGGATTGAGGCTGTAGGTGCCCGGAAGGTCCACCAGTTCGACCGGGCGGCCATCGCTCAGCGTCAGGCGGCCGGATTTCCGCTCCACCGTTACGCCCGGATAATTGCCCAGCTTTTGCCGCGCGCCCGTCAACGCATTGAACAGTGCGCTCTTGCCGGCATTGGGATTGCCGACCAGCGCGACCAGCGGAATGCTGGTCATGCCGCCGCTTCCGTCTTGTCCAGCGGACGGACGCTGATCGCTGCGGCGTGCAGGCGGCGCATCGCGACGATCATGCGGCCCACGCGGCACGCGATCGGTCCCCGCCCGAACAGTCCGCCATGATGCAGCGCTTCGACGGTTACACCTTCGCTGATGCCTAACTCACGCAGCCGCTGCCCCTCGACGTCGGACAAGGAGGGCCAGTTGATGCTGTCGATGGAAGCCGGTTGGCGGAGCGGTAACTGATCGAGGCGCAAGTGCGGACTTTCAGGCAGAAGGAGTTGCAAGATTCTGCGACTGATTATCAATAACCAGTGCGAATTACCAGTCCCCCTCGCGGTTTGTCTTCAAATAGCGGGATAGCGCAGCCTGCCGATGAAGCGGGCAAGACTTGGGCGGCGCTGGGCACGCGCCTTCCATTGCTGCTTGGTGCGCTCGAAGTGCATGATTCCGTCGATGCGGCGGCCAAGGAAGGCGCGGGTTTCCGCCCAGCCATTGCTATCGTCATCCAGGAAAATGAGCAGCGTTGCGGCATAGACACCAGCCAGGGTCGCGCGCTTGCTGTAATGATTGAAGTCCGTCGCGCTATCGCCCGCCAGCCGCCACATCTGGTCCGCCGCGCGCCAGCCAAGCCGCCCCGCCTTCGCAAGGTTAAGCGGCATCGCCATGATCGCCTGCGCCCGGCGCAGCGCCTCCCGCTCCGGCGCGAGCAGGGTCAGCCGCGTCTCGATAAGGGTCGTGATCCTGTCCCGGATTTTCATTGCTGCAAGCACATCCGCCGGGACAGCGCGCGCCATTTCCGCGTCAACCCAGGCGAACCACGCATCGATCATGTCCATCGCGCCGCCGGGAAAGGCCAGTTCCACCATGCCCGCGTCTAGCCCCGCCTGCGCCGCGGCATTGCCCAGCGCCGTCCGGTTCCACCCGTCAAATGCAGCCTGCGCAGGCAGCAACGGCGCCACACAGGCGCGCACTTCATCCAGCGTCGGATTGTCCGGCAGGGCAGTCATGGCTCGTCTCCTTGCCCCCCATGTAGAGGCATGCGGGCGGGTTAGGAATAGGGAATGAGGGGGCGTTCACGAGTTGGGAAGCGGACATCCGTTCCTTATCGCCCCTTCCCTCCTTCAGGGGAGGGAATTGACTGGTTCAGGCCGATGTGAGGACGCCGCGATAGGATGGGTCTTCGAGTACCGCGCCCGCGCCCAGTGCGACGCACATCA
>CBHCMH010000391.1:0-2610 GCA_965974445.1 uncultured Rhizorhapis sp. | reverse complement strand
TCGCAATGGCCCCCACCCCCTTCCCCTCCCCTGAAGGGGAGGGGCTTAATGGCAGCTTCGACCCGTTATCGACCATTCAAACCGGGCAGCAAGCCAATACTCAGCCAAGCCAAGCCCCACATCCCATCCCATCAAATTGCCATCTCATCGCTCATTCCGGCAAATTCACATAGCGTTCAGGCGGCGCGGCCAAGCGCATGGCGGAAGCAATGGAACGGCGGGACATTCATTCGCACTGGACGGCGAAGGCGGCACTTGTGCTGGCGATGACGCTTGCCCTGCCTATCCCGCTATTCGCACAGGCGCCGCCATCGCCCGGATCGCCTCCGGAATCGGTCGGCACCTTCCAGCTCCCGCCCGGAAAAGCCCCGCCACCGCCGCCAGCGGCAGGACCGGTCGATCCCGAACTGCCAGCACCGGCGCCGGTTCAGGCCATCCCCCCGCCCGCAGCCCAGCCCGATCCCACGCCACCCCGGCTCGCACCTCAGCCATCTCCCCCGGCGCTTGTCCAGCCCCAATCGCCGGACGAGCCATCTCGAGCACCCGCAAGCGGGAGCGCCCCGAGAGCTCAGCCGGCCGGGCGCGACTTGCCTGCACCGGCGCCCTCCACCCCGGAGCCCGCAACCATACCCGGCGAGACCGGCTCCAACCCGGCCGCCTCATCGCCGCCAACCCCTCCCGTGGCTGCACCGGCTCCCGGTTCGCTCCACTCCCCTCCCTGGCCCTTGTGGCTCGCGGGCGGAGCGCTGCTGGCGCTGCTGTTGGCGGGCATCGGCATCATCCTGCGCCGAAGGCGGCATTCGGACGAGATTGATGACGCCGGACATGGTGAAGACCCGCCACTGCCAGTCGCGAAAGCTCCCATGCCGGCGCTCCGGACGCCCATCGCGCGGACGCCGCTCTCGCCCAGCCAAGTCAAGCTTGTGTTCGAACCCCAGCACCTCACCATGGCGCTGGTCAACGCGACGCTTGCCTACCGCCTGTCGCTGACGAACCTCAGCGATGCGGCCATCGGCCCGGTCAGCATCGCTGGCGACATCATTTCGGCCCATACCTCGCTTGGCGAAGGAAAGCAGCTGCTGTTGGGCGTAGAGGGAGCCGAGCCCAGACATCAATTCCCCTCGCTTGAGCCGGGAGAATGCCTTTCGCTCACCGGCGAGCTGCAACTCCCGATCGCGGCGATCCGGCCCATTCGCAGCGGCGAGGCCAGCCTTTTCATACCGCTGGCGCGCTTTTGCACGACCGTACTGAACGGCGGCCGCCCGCCGCTGGTCTGCACCAGCGTTTTCATCATCGGCGAGAGTCCGGAACAGCCGGGGCAAAGGCTGAGGCCCATCCGGATCGACAAGGGACCGCGTACCCTTTCACGCATCAGCCAGCGGGAGCTGGAGCTCCCTGCGTGACGCTTTCCGACGTTGGGACGTGCGATTGGCACAAGCTCATCTGCCGCGCCCGCCACACCAGCGCGCTTGTCATGCCCAGCATGGCGAAGATCAGCGGATGATTGTCGGGCTGGGCAAAGACCGACTTGATGATGATCCAGTTGCCCAGCGCTATGACCAGCGGTGCCAGCAGACTTGTTTCCCAGGACGCCACGCGCGTCTCCAGCAGCGCCCGCCCGGCATGCCATATGGCCACGAGGAACAGCCCGAAGAACAGCAGGAATCCCGCCACGCCATATTCCAGCAGGATCAGCAGGAAATAGCTGTCAATCGTCCCAACCCCCGCCTGATTGACATAGCCAAGCGTGATCCCGCCCCGCCCGATGCCGTAGCCCATGGGATTGGCCGCGATCAGCTCCAGCCCCCGGTCCCAATGGTCGATCCGCGCCTGCGTACTGTAACTCGCCGCCCCGCCGCCCCACACCATGCGGCTGAGGCGCTGCACGAAAAAGGTGGCGAGCAGGAACCCGGCGAACATCACGGGATAGGCGATGACGATAGCCGGACCCACCAGAGCGCGCCGCTCGCCCCGCCACATCAGCAAGCCATGGATGAACACGTAAAAAAGGCAGGACAGCAAAAAACCCAATATGCCCAGCCGCGAATCCGTCAGCAGGATCGTCCAGAACAACAGCGGCAGGAACGCCATCGCCGCCAGCCGCGCCCACAGCATCCGTCCCCGCACCGCCACATGCAGCACGAACGGCGTCATTAGCGCCAGAAACTCGGCAAAGCCCAGGCTGGTGGTATAGCTCGCCTGCACACGATGAATGCCCGTCGCCGCCCGCGCGCTGCCACTCAATACTTTCTGGACCAGCGGATCATCGATCTTCAGAAAGCCCGGAATATGTCCCGCCCAAGGCACCGCCCCCTGCCGCCACTCCTGCACGGCGACGATCACCAGCACGCCCGCCACCGCCAGCAGCGCCATCACCGTCCGGCTGGCGCTTCCGGGCCGCAGGAACACATAGGCGCTCAAGCAAAACACCGCCGTCCAGTTCATCTGCGCCAGGATCAGCGCCTCAACCGACTCCCCGATGCCGCCGCCAAATCCGATGGCGGGACCAAGCGACAGGGCCTGCATCAGCGCGAAGGCAAGGATCATCTTCCAGACCGGCCCACTCGCCGACAGGCTCTGCCCGGTCCGCTGCCGAAACTCCGGCGATAT
>CBHCMH010000390.1:0-2616 GCA_965974445.1 uncultured Rhizorhapis sp. | reverse complement strand
GAGCGCCGCCGCACCGGATCATCACGGAACATATGCTGCCCAATGTGGCGGGTGTGGCGATTGCCTATCTGCTGCTGACCGTGCCGCAGGTCGTGATGGTGGAGAGTTTCCTGTCCTTCCTCGGCCTGGGCGTGCAGGAACCGCTGACCTCGCTTGGCATATTGGTGAAGGAGGGGGCGGACGAAATGGATATTGCGCCGCTGGGCCTGCTGCTGCCGGGCGGGGTGCTGGTGACCATCCTTGTCTGCCTGACCTATGCGGGCGAGCGGTTGCGGGACCGGTTTGCATGAGCCTGTATGCGGTGCGCGAACTGGCCGTGACGATTGGCGGCGTCCGCCTGGTCGAGGGGCTGTCGTTCACGGTCGAGGCGGGGCAATGCGTGGCGCTGGTCGGCGCTTCGGGATCGGGCAAGAGCCTGACCTGCATGACGCCGTTCGGGCTGTCGCCGGGGGTGGCGTCAGGATCGGCGATGCTGGGCGGCGAGGAACTGGTCGGCGCATCCGAGGCGCGGCGGCGGCGGTTGCGCAGCCAGAAGGCGAGCTTTGTCTTTCAGCAGCCGCTGACGGCGCTGACCCCGCATTTGAGCATCGGCCGCCAGCTAAGCGAGGCGGCGGCGCAGGCGGGCGGGCCGCGTCCCGGTCGGCGGGCGCTGGCGGCGATGCTCGGCCGGGTCGGCCTGTCGCGGCCGGACGAGCGGCTGGACCAGTTCCCGCACCGGCTGTCGGGCGGGGAACGGCAGCGCGTGATGATCGCCGCCGCCATTGCGCATGGGCCGGGGCTGCTGGTGGCGGACGAGCCGACCAGCGCGCTCGATTCCGTCCTGCGGGGAGAGATTATGGCGCTGCTCGGCCGCCTTCGCGCCGAAGAGGGGCTGGGGGTGCTGCTGGTCAGCCATGACCTCGCCTCCGTCACCGCGCATGCCGATCATCTGCTGGTGATGGACGCTGGGCGGATCGTGGAGAGCGGGCCTGCCGCCCGAATCATGGCCGCACCGGCCGAACCTTATACCAGGCGGCTGATTGCCGCGACGCCGCGCCTCAGCGATCCCGCGCCGAGGTTGCCGCCGGTCGGCGGGGCGGCGCTGGAGGCGCGCGATGTGTCCGTCAGCTTTCGCAGGCCCGGCTGGCGGCGGGGCAGGATGCAGGCGGTGGACGGCGCGAGCCTGACCATAGGCCGGGGGGAGGCCGTGGCTTTGGTGGGTGGCTCCGGATCGGGAAAATCGACGCTGGCGCGCGCCATTGCCGGGATCGGCCCGATGGATTCAGGCACGTTGGCGTGGGAGGGGCGGCCGCTTTCCGCCGGCTATCGCCGGAGCAGCGCGGAGCGGCGGATCATTCAGCCGGTGTTTCAGGACCCGGTCGCGAGCCTTGATCCCCATTGGCGGGTGGCGGACACCATCGCCGAACCCCTGCGCCATTTGCGGAGCGGCCTGCCCGCCGAGGCAAGGGCTGAGAAGGCGGAGGCGGCGCTGCTGCAGGTGGGGCTGCCGCCGGAACTGGCCGGGCGGCGGCCTGCGTCCCTGTCAGGCGGTCAGGCGCAGCGGGTGGCGATTGCGCGGGCGTTGGCGGCGGAGCCTGACATGCTGTTGCTCGATGAGGCGACGTCAGCCCTCGACGTGCTGGCGGGCGCGGACATATTGACGCTGCTGGCGGAGCTGCAGCGCGACAGGGGCCTGGCGCTGCTGTTCGTCACCCATGATTTGGCCGCTGCCCGGCGGCTCTGTCACCGCGTGGCGGTGATGGAGGCGGGCAGAATCGTGGAAGAGGGCGCGTTCGAGGATTTGATTACCCGCGCGGCGCATGGGGCGACGCGGAGGCTTGTCGGGGCGGCGGCGTGATGGCGTGAGAGTGGCTGTGACGAATTCTCACCAAGTCGCCGTCGTCCCTGTGCAGGCAGGGACCCAGCTACCTTGTTGATATCCCCGAGAAAAGCGGGGTCCCTGCCTGCGCAGGGACGACGGAAATGGAGGCTTCCCGTTCCAGCCCAAAAAGAAAAAGGGCCGCAACCTCTGAGAGATTGCGGCCCCTTCCTAACCTTGAGAGCTTATCGGATCAGAAGCTTGCGCCGACCGAGAAGACAACGCCGGCGTCCGAACCAACAGCGTTGGCACCGGGGCTGGTGGAGAACGGATCGTTCTTCACGTCGGTATCGACATAGGCGACGCCGAAGGTCAGAGCCTTGTAGCTGGCTTCCGCGCCAACCGACCAATCCCAATAGTCACCGCTGATCGCGCCCGAGAGCGGAGCGGTCGCGCCGTCGGTGTAGCCGACATGGCCCTTCAGCTTGAACGGCGTGCCGGGGATGGCGGTGTTCAGATCGGTGTACAGATACAGATTGTCGTCATCCCCGAGGGCGCTCTGGTCTTCGAAGGCATAAGCAACGCCGACCTTCGCGTTGACGGGCCCAACGGCGCCCGACAGCGAGAAGTAAGGTTCGAAGAAGTCAGAATTGCCGACAGCGTTCGGATAGTAATAATAGAGCAGGCCGAGGTCGGCGGTCAGGCCGGGGGTGATTTCACGGCTGTAGCCGGCATAGAAATCGAGTTCCGTGCCGCCGCTGATGCTGGAACCCCAAGTGCCGACATAGAGGCCGCTCTCATGGGTCACGTTGATGGTG
>CBHCMH010000389.1:0-2620 GCA_965974445.1 uncultured Rhizorhapis sp. | reverse complement strand
TCCT
This sequence comes from uncultured Rhizorhapis sp., assembly GCA_965974445.1. Taxonomy (GTDB): domain Bacteria; phylum Pseudomonadota; class Alphaproteobacteria; order Sphingomonadales; family Sphingomonadaceae; genus Rhizorhapis. Next base: position 2,616 of record CBHCMH010000389.1, on the reverse strand, counting down.
TGTTGGCGAACGCCGTCGTTGCAGCCTTGTAGTCATGGGTGAGCATGGTCATCGATTCATAGGCGATCGACAGTTCCAGGATCGAATTGACCTGCGCCTTCACCTGCTTGTTCACGGACGCCTTCGACCAGCGGACGGCCCAGACCGGTTGGGCGGCGATTTCGCGCGCGATCTTCAGCGATTCCTCCAGCACCTGCTCCTTCGGGAAAGCATAGTTGACGAGTCCGATCTCTTCGGCCTTCGCGCCGTTGAGCAGCTTGCCGCGCATCAGATATTCCTTCGCCCGCTGCGGCCCGACCAGCAGCGGCCACATCACCGCGCCGCCGTCGCCCGCGACCAGGCCGACCCGGATATGCGTGTCACCCAGTTTCGCGTCGTCGGCGACGATGCTCATGTCGCAGAAGAGGAACAGCGAGGTGCCAAGGCCGATGGCGTCGCCGTTCACCGCCGCGATGATCGGCTGCGGGCACAGCAGCAGATGCTCCCACAGACGCAGCGTGTTCTGCGGCACGCGCAGGGCATATTGCAGGCCATAGTCGGTCTGCGCCCGTTCCGACATCAGCTTGACGTCGCCCCCGGCGCAAAAGGCGCGGCCAGCGCCGGTCAGCACGATGACCTTGATCGATTCATCGCGCGCCAGTTTCAGCCAGATGTCCTCAAGCTGCCAGTGATTGTGGGGACCGACGGCGTTCAGCTTGTCCGGATCGTTCATAGTGACGACGGCAACGCCATCATCGCCGACATCGACGGTCAGGAAATCGAACTCGCTATAGTCGATGGGCTTTGCAAAATCATTCATGGCATTTTCTCCAGAGAATGTGGGAGCGTCGCGGTCTGGCCGGACGCTGTCAATCGGGTCAGGCGGCGCGGCTCTTCTGCCATTCGGCGAAGGTCGAACCTTTTTCGGCAAGTTCGCGCAACAATGCGGCGGGCTTCAGCGAGGGATCGGACGGCGTATCGGCGGCAAAGGCGTCCAGCCGCTCGACGATATGCTTGAGGCCCGTTTCATCGGCATGGAACATCGGCCCGCCCGTCCAGCGCGGCCAGCCATAGCCGTTGATCCAGACCAGATCGATGTCGGATGCGCGATAGGCGATGCCTTCCTCCAGGATGCGCGCGCCCTCATTGATGAGCGGGTAGAGCATCCGTTCGGTCATTTCCGCCTGGTCGATGGCCCGGCGTTCGATGCCAAGGCTCTTCGAGATGCCGACGATCAGCGCCTCGACCTCCGGATTGGGCTGGGGGGTGCGATCACCCGGTTCGTAGCGGTAATAGCCCTGTCCGGTCTTCTGCCCGAACCAGCCGCGTTCGCAGATGGCGTCGGCGATGGGGAAGGGCGTGCCGCGCCGCTTGCGGATCGACCAGCCGATGTCGAGGCCGGACATGTCATTGATCGCCAGTGGACCCATCGGGAAGCCGAAGGCCTTGAGCGCATTATCGACGTCCTGCGGCATCGCGCCCTTCTGCAATAGCAGATCGACCTGCGCTGACCGCTTGGCGACCATGCGGTTGCCGATGAAGCCATCGCAATTGCCCGATATGACCGGCACCTTGCCGATCCTGCGGCCCACGGCCATGGCGGTGACAATAGCCTCCGGGCTGGTCTTTGCGGCGCGGACGACCTCCAGCAGCTTCATGACGTTGGCGGGCGCGAAGAAATGCATGCCGACGAAATTTTCCGGACGTTCCAGCACGCCCGCGATGGCATCAACGTCCAGTGCCGAGGTGTTCGACGCAAGGACGGTGCCGGGCTTGCAGACCTTCTCCAGCTCGGAAAAAATCTCCTGCTTTAGCTTCTCGTCCTCGAACACGGCCTCGATCACCACGTCCGCATCGCTGGCGGCGGCGCGCTCAGTTGCGCCGGAAATCAGCGCCATGCGCTTATCCATTTCGGCCTGGCTGATCGATCCGCGCTTGACCGAGCTGGCGTAATTGCCCTTCACCCGGTCCAGGCCGCGCGTCAGGGCTTCCTCCGTCGCGTCGATCAGCGTGACCGGAATGCCGGCGCCCGCAAAGGACATGGCGATGCCGCAGCCCATCGTACCGGCCCCGATAACGGCGGCGGATTTCACCTCGCGCGCTTTTGTATCGACGGGAAGGCCGGGAACCTTTGCCGCCTCCCGCTCCGCGAAGAACAGATAGCGCAGGGCGCGGGACTGGCTTCCCGCCATCAATTCCGCGAAGGCGCGGGTGTCTTCCCCAAGCGCTTCGTCGATCGGCATGGTGAAGGAGCGGCGCACCGACGCGACATTGGCGGCAGGCGCAAGCTGTCCCGCTGTCCGCTTGGTCAGCTTCTCAGCCAGCGCGTCAAAGGCGCTGGGGTCGGTGCGGGTTGCGGCGATTTTCTCATCCCGGTCGCGGACCGGTACGGCTGGCAGATTTTCGTCGATCACCCGCCGGGCGAAGGCGATGCCGGCCTCCACGGGATCGCCCTCGATGACCGCATCGATAATGCCCAGATCCTGCGCCTGCGCCGCTGTCACGGGCTTGCCTGACAGGACGAACTCAAGCGCTTTTTCCGGGCCGACGAGGCGCGGCAGGCGCTGCGTGCCGCCGCCGGCAGGAAAAAGGCCCAGGTTGATTTCGGGCAATCCCATTTTGGCGGTAGGGACAGCC
>CBHCMH010000388.1:0-2631 GCA_965974445.1 uncultured Rhizorhapis sp. | reverse complement strand
TCGATGCCGAGGGGCAGCAAGTCAAGAAGACGCCGCTGAGCGGCTGATCCGCCATCGGTAACGTTATGGAATGTGGGATCCGCACTCTGTAACACGGAGCCCTTCTGGCTGGCAGCAGCGAGTCAGCTTGCCGGTTGCGGTTGCCGCAGGCTCTGCCACAGCTCCGGCACGGCATCGCAATCCTCCGAAACCACCCAAGTTGCCATTCGCCGCAAGGCCTCGGTTCCATCGTGGGGAACCGTGATCGAATCATAGTTGAGCATGTAGCCCAGCGTTGTCACGCGCTGGACGCCGTGCAAGGCGAGAGGCAGGCGCAATTCGTCGCGCAGGCGCGGTGGCCAGACCCCGACGGTCTGTACGTCACGGGTAGTCCGGCGTAGAGCCACGTCGAAGTCCGGCACCGGGATCAGGTTCAGTGTGCGGAAGGAAAGGTCATTGGCGAAGTCGACCGGCTCACCTTCCAGTGAAATAATCACCCCACCGCGCTCGTCCCCGCCGACGACCTCATATTCGTCGTCCAGCATGCGAACGCCATCGATGCGCGCGGCGAAATCCGCTGACAGTCGAGGAGCGGGAGTGCTGATGCTGGCCGGCAGTCGCTGGATCGCATCGAACACCTTTTCGGCGAAGCGGCGAATTTTGCCGGCGGATTCCGCCCCAGTGCTGCAGCGGACGAAGGCAAGCCGCGCGTTGGCGCAGCCGTTCTGGTTGTTATAGCCGACATCGGCGGCCAGGCGGAGCGCCGCCTCGTCCATGGCCGCGTCGCTTTCCAGCGCTTCCTCGCCGATGAAGGCCCGGCTGTTCTTGGGGTCGAACATGACCAGGTCCAGGCCGGGGCGAAGGTAGCGCGCGATATGGGTGATCGACTTATGGCCACCCCAGGCAACGATCCGGTCGAAATTGCGCGGATGATACAGCCTTTCCTCGAACGCGGTATCGCCGCCGCGCCAGTAGGCGGCGCTCCAGCTGCGGGTCAGCGGGTGATCCGGGGCCATGTCGAGCAGGGTCTTGCCGAGTGCAACGGCGGCGCCAAGCTCGTTGGAGGGGATTTTTACGAGCGCGTACCCGCGGATCAGCGCATTGCGCAGGAAGGTGATCGTGGCGATTCCGGGCGCATTGCCGGCGATGACATGCACTGTTGGAACCCCGATCGCGCGCACCCCGATGTGCCGGCCATTATATTGCGTTTGTTCATCCCAGCCGTCGATATGTTCACGGCCGATGGTCGCGACCACGGCTTGCAGCCGTTCGCGCGAAAGCATGCCGCCTCGGGCGGTGAGGCCCTTGTACGAATTCTCGCACAGCGCCCGTGGCATGTCGGAAAAGGTTTCGTCGAGGTCGAGCGCCCATTGCACGTGCGGATTGGTGCGCGGATCGAGCCGGTCCCCGAGTTCCACAAGGAAATCGATGATCTCGTCGGTCGATAGGGTATAGAGTTCCTGCAGTACGTTGCGGTTCGACAGGATCAGCTTGTCTAGATGCTTGCCCGCATCGGGGCAGGCGAAGTGCGCGCCAAAGCGGCCGGCATTGACCGTGTCCGCGCCTTCGATGATTTCTCCCCGTGCGAAGATGGGGATTGTGAAAGTGTCGGTCATGGTCACGCCTCCAGCAGGAATTCGGTCGCGTCGTCATGCGCCTGGGCCGATCCGGCGCAACCGATCTTTTCGCCGTCTTCCTTGATCTTTCCTATTTCGTTGCCAAGGTGCGGCCCGGTGCGCCCACAGGGACACTGGTCCCAGTGCAGCGTCACCATGTCACCCGAGACGAAGCCGCCCCAGTATGTGCTCGCCAGCAGGTCGTAGAAAGCGAACCGGCCGGTCTGCGCCCCGCTCGACGGAAGCACCTCGTCGGTCCCCACATCGAGGACGAATGGGATCGTCGTGGGCGGCAGATGATATTTGCGGTGCGGGCAGCGCGTGGCGACACTCATCATTTCACCCATGCCGAAGTCGATGTTCATGTTGCGCCCGGGGATCCCGAAGGCGCGCAGAACGTCGTCCTGCCAGCCCTCGGGTTCCACCCCGTCGGGGAACCCGCTGCCGACCGAGATCAGCGAACCGGCATCGAACGCGCCGGTGGTACCTGCGTCCAGCAGTTTGCGGGCGAGGGCATGGACACTACCCATCGTGCCCAGCACCCAGACCCGCTGGCCCTTGTGCCCGTTGATGAGTAGATCGACCCAGCGTTCGTACTTTATCGGGCCTTCCTCCTTCATCCTGGCGATCTCGCCCTTGCGCGCCATCAAATTGGGGTTGATCGACAGCGTGCCTTCCTCGCCTTTCTTGCTCGCCTCCTGGACGCGCCCTGCAAGCGACATGAGATCGGCATCCATGTAGTCGCTGGGCGCCTTGACGAGACCCTCTCCGTAAACCGACTCGTAGATCGCCAGGCTGATGTTGAACGGGCGGTAGCCACCCTTGGGGCCAGGGAAGAAGATTGGCACCCGGTCGATGCCGGGTTCGAGCCGCGTATAGTGCACCCGTTCCTCGCCAAACGGCTCAAGCCGCCGCCGGGCAAGGGCGACTGGCTCGGCGGCATGGCGCTGGGGCCTGGCGGTGCGCGCGGCTACCACCTGTTCCGCCCGGCCGACCTGCAACTGCAGCCTGGCGAGAAACTGCCACTCATGGTCAT
>CBHCMH010000387.1:0-2658 GCA_965974445.1 uncultured Rhizorhapis sp. | reverse complement strand
CGCAGGCAGGGGCCCCGCGTTCACTTCAACTTCATCAAATTGAAGCGGGGTCCCTGCCTGCGCAGGGACGACGGCTATGTTCACCTCGGTGCCCGAATAGTCTCAAACTATGTCAAGCATAACCGGCCAGAAAACCAATTGGCCCCACAATATCCAAGTTGACATCCCCCCAACAATCCGCACCACTCCGCACCGAACCAGCCAAAGCCCAACAGGGACATACCAATGCCCGGCCTCATCGCCTCCCTCATTGAAAAAGCACGGATCCGCCTGTGGCGGCGCGACCAGTTCACCAGCACGCCCCTGCGCGCCTGGTTCCGGGAGCGGCACCGCGTCGATGTGGGGCTCTATTCCTATGGCTGCTTCGATCAGTGGCGCATGCCCGGCCCCATCAGGATCGGCCGCTATTGCTCCATCGCCAGCAGCGTGCGCTCCGCCCCCATCAACCATCCGACGGACGCGCTCACCACCCATCCGGCGCTTTACGAAAAGGCGTTCGGCGTCGTCGCACAGGACATTCAGTATGACGATCCGCTGGTGATCGAGGATGATGTCTGGATCGGCCATAACGCCATGATCCTTCCGGGATGCAAGTATATCGGCCGGGGCGCTGTCATCGGCGCTGGCGCTGTCGTCACCCGTGACGTCGAGCGCTATGCCATCGTCGCGGGCAATCCGGCGAAGAAGCTGCGTGACCGCTTCCCGCCCGATCTCATAGCGGCGATCGAGGAAAGCCGCTGGTGGGAACTCGACCTTCCCGATCTGGCAAAGCTGGTCCGCGAGCGGCCGGAAATGGTCTTTCATCCCGACCCCGCCGCCCTGCGTCAATGGCAGAGCGAGCGGCAGGAGGTTCGCGCCACGTGACCGCCCCGCGCATCAGCGTCATCGTCCCCCATTATAACGATCCGGCCCGACTCCAGCTCTGCCTCGCCGCGCTGGAGGGCCAGAGCCTGCCACGCGCCCACTATGAAATCATCGTGGCGGACAATGCCTCGCCGCAGGGGAAAGAGGCGCTGGTCGAGCTGATCGCCGGTCGCGCCACCCTTATCATCGTGCCGGAAAAGGGCGCCGGCCCTGCTCGCAATGGCGGCGTCGCCAAGGCGCGGGGTGAGATTCTGGCCTTTACCGACAGCGACTGCATCCCCGATCCGCGTTGGCTGGAGCAAGGCATCGCCGCGCTGGAGCGGTTCGACATTGTCGGCGGTCGCATGAATGTCCTGCTGGATCATGACGGCCCGCTCACCCCCGCCGAAGCATTCGAGGCTGTCTTCGCCTTCGACAATGCCGACTATGTAAGGACGAAGGGCTTTACCGTCACCGCCAACCTCTTTTGCCGCCGCACCGATTTCGACGGGACAGGCCCGTTCCGGGCGGACATGTCGGAGGACAAGGAATGGTGCCATCGCGCCACGGCCAAGGGGCTAAAGCTCGGCTATGCGAAGGATGCTATCGTCGCCCACCCGCCCCGGCGAAGCTGGGAAGAGCTGCGGACCAAATTCGCCCGCATTGACCGCGAAACCTTTGCCTGGACCATCGCCACGAAGAAACATGGCCGGCTCAATTGGCTGCTGCGCAGCTTCGCCCTGCCCCTCTCGATCCTGCCGCACAGCCTGAAAGTCATGACCAGCCCCCGCCTTTCACGCTCCGCTGACCGGCTGGGCGCGCTTGCGATGCTGGTGCGTCAGCGGCGCTGGCGCTTCGCCCATGCCTGGCGGCTGTTTTTCACCCAGGGCAGGTCATGACCGCCATGCATGTCGCCGTGGTCATTGTCGGTTTCCGCAACCTTCCCGATATCCAGCGCTGCCTGTTCGCGCTGGGACAGTCCAGCTTCCCGGACTTCGAAATCATCATCTGCGAAAATGGCGGCGAGGCGGCCTTTGCCACGTTAGCCGACGCGCTCCCCGCCACCCTACCCGGCGGCCAGAAAGTCAGGGCAGTGCAAGCGCCCGGCAATGTCGGCTATGCGGGCGGCGTCAATATCGGCATGCGCGAAACGCCGGACGCCGATGCCTGGTGGATATTGAACCCCGACACGCTCCCAGATCCGCAGGCGCTCGGCGCGCTGGTGAACCGGCTGGAAAGGGGCGACTGTCAGGCGGTTGGCGGAACCCAATATTTCGCCAACGGCATGGTCCAATCCGATGGCGGCCTTTGGCGACCCTGGCTCGCGCGGGCGGTATCCATCGGCCATGGCCGCAAGCTCGCCGATCCCATCCGCCCCGCCGCCGTGGAGGCTGCGATCAACTATATCACCGGCGCGTCCATGCTGGTCAGCCGGGAGTTTCGCGACCGCACCGGACCAATGCGGGAGGATTATTTCCTCTATTGCGAAGAGGTTGAATGGTGCCTGCGCGCCGGTGCCAGGGGCCTCAAATTCGGCTTCACACCCGGCGCCAGCGTCCTCCACAATCAGGGTGCAAGCACCGGCGCGGGCCAGTCCGTCCGCAACCGCCCGCGCCTTCCCATCTATCTCGATGAGCGCAACAAGATGCTTGTGACGCGCGACTGCTTCCCCGCCCGGCTGCCGGTCGCCGCCGTCGCCGCCCTCCTCCTTCTCGCGCTCCGCTTTCTGGCGCGCGGCGCGGTGCGGCAGTTCGGCTATGGCCTTGCCGGCTGGAAAGACGGCCTCGCCGGACGGCGCGGGATGCCGGAGTGGGT